>JAJBAY010000117.1 GCA_020532515.1 Candidatus Cloacimonadota bacterium
ACCCGAGCATATCGAATCCAGCACCCGAGCATATCGAATCCAACACCCGAGCGTATCGAATCCAGCACCCGAGCATATCGAATCCAACACCCGAGCATATCGAATCCAGCACCCGAGCATATCGAATCCAACACCCGAGCATATCGAATCCAGCACCCGAGCGTATCGTATCCTACAAAAAACCAAGGGTGCAGGATAGCCTCTCAGCTCAGTCCTGCACCCACAAGCTATCAGAGATACTTATTAATCTTAGCTTCCACCAGAGCCTGGATTTCCAGCATTCTGGCCTTAGTTGTGGCTTCATAGCGCGTCACCAAAACCGGCGTGGTATTGGAGGCACGGATCAATCCCCAGCCATCTTCAAAAGTAATGCGGGCGCCATCGATGTCATTGACGTCGTAGTTTTCGGCCTTAAATTCTGCGCAGACCTTGTCCACTACATCAAATTTGCGGCTATCCTCGCATTTGGTATGCAGCTCCGGAGTGTTATAGAGCTTGGGTTGATCGGCCAGATACTGGCTTACCGGCATCGCGGTCTTGGCCACGATTTCCACAAAACGGCAAGCGGCATAGATCGCATCGTCAAAACCCAAATAGCGGTCTGCCAGGAAGATATGTCCGCTCATCTCACCGGCAAATTCCACTCCTATCTCTTTCATGCGCATCTTGATATTGGCGTGGCCGGTTTTGTACATGATGGCCTTGCCACCACGGGCTTTGATGTCATCATAGAGATTCTTGGAGCATTTCACATCGGCGATGATGCTTTTGCCAGGATTGGTGGCCAGATAGTCCCGGGCCAGGATATTCAGGGTTTGATCGCCAAAGAACATTTTGCCCTTTTCATCCACCACTCCGAGGCGGTCTGCATCTCCATCCAGGCCAATGCCGAGCTCATATTCTGCTTCGACTACGGCGCGGGAGAGATCCACCATATTCTTTTCCACGGTGGGGTCCGGGTGATGATTCGGAAAATCGCCATCGGGATCGCAATACATTTCGATCACTTCACAGCCCTTGCGGCGCAGGATTTCGGGTAAATAAGGCCCGCCCATGCCGTTGCCGCCATCCACGATTACCTTCACCGGACGTTGAATGTTGATGTTTTCGGTGACATAATCTATGTATTCCTCTTCAATGCTGTCGTTATGGCTCAGTGTGCCTTTGCCGCTGGTGAATTTCCCGGCTTGGATCAGTTTCAAGAGCTCTTGCAGAGATTCTGCGTAAAAGCTGGCGAGTCCCAGATTCAGCTTGCAGCCATTGTATTGAGAGGGATTGTGGGAGGCAGTAATCACCGCACCCGCGTCCTGCTTCAGTTTCCAAATGGCAAAATACAAAACCGGAGTTGCCACCATGCCGACGTCTGTTACATCGCAGCCCGCTTCCAGAGCGCCTTTGATAAAGGCATCCTTGAATTCCTGGGTGCTGTGGCGGGCGTCTCCACCGATCACGATAGTCTTGAGTCCTTTGCCGATCAGGATGCTGGCAAAGCCTTTACCGATCAGGTAATAGCTTTCCGCGTTAAGCTGTTCATCCACTATGCCGCGGATATCGTACTGTCTGAATACTTCACTTTTGATCATATATAACCTCTTTTTCTTAAATTTCTAAAATGCGTTTTAAAAGGGGGAGAATCGCCTGAGTGGCCAGAGCCCGGTGCGAAAGATAGTTCTTCTGTTTATCGCTCATCTGGGCATAGGTCTTGCCGAGGCCTTCCACCTCAAAGATGCTGTCGTAACCAAAGCCGCTGTCGCCACGTTCGGTTTCAGTGATCGTGCCCCGGACACGTCCGGAAACCACACCAATCAAGCCATTGCGGTCTGCCAGAGCTATGGCAGTTTCAAAGAAGGCTTCACGATTTGTCTGTCCCTGCATCTCAGCAAGAATCTTCTCGCGATTGTCCTGATAGGAGCAGTCCTCTCCAGCCCAGCGGGCCGAGAAAATGCCGGGATTCCCATCCAGCGCAGCGATAAAAAGACCGGTGTCGTCACCCAAAGCAAGCATGCCGGTGTATTTGGCACCTTCGATGGCCTTCTTGATCGCGTTACCAAAAATGCTGTCCTGATCCTCAATGGTTACAGGATAGTCAGCGAAATCCTGCAGGCTATGCAGCGCAATCCTGTAGGGGAGCAGTATCTCCCGCAGTTCCCGCACCTTGTCCGGGCTGCCAGAAGAAAAAAACAGGGGCGGCTTCATCTAAATCTTATGTAACCAACGTCTGATTCTTTGCATCAGATTGCGATCTAAGAACTTGTCCGCTGCGGCCGTCACCTTCTGGAGCTGCCCCAGCACATCGCCTTCACCGCTCCAATTGTCTCTCAGTACTTTGGGATCGACCTCATTTAAGATCAGATTCAGTCCCAGCACAACCAGCACCAGGTCGTCCACATAGCCAATTATGGGAATAAAATCCGGGATTATATCAAAAGGCATGATGAGATAAGCGATTACGCCGGTGACCAGAAGCTTCTGCTTTGCAGGCACCCTTTTATCCACAGCCAGGCGAGTGACCAAAACGAAGAAGTCTGGCAACAAAAACAGGTATTCTGCTACTTTGCCACCCAACTTTCCGGTCTTTTCCCGCGTCCAGCCTTTGGCCTTCTTGCGCAGGTTTTCGTAAAACTGCAATTTGTTCCGATCCATATCAATGATGCGGTCATTGATGCTATCCTGTTCTTCCACAGGAATTTCTCTAGTTTCTAATACTTCGTCATTCATGAGTACCTCCACTATATATATACTAATCCAAATCAGGCTGTGGAGTCAAGTAAATAATCATCAGCAAAAATAGTTGCCATTCTAGAACCCCCATTTCGGCGATTTTGACACTTATATAGTAGAGACTAAATCTAACGGAGTATTAAAATGAAGAAAAGCACCCTAGTCCGCGTACAGCAGATAGTATGCCTGAACATACTGTTTGACCTGATCGAACGTTTGGAGCTTGAGCTGCTCCTGCATGGAATCTATACTGGCTGGCTCAGTGATTCATCCGGAAATGTATATCTAGATTCTACCGGAGAGTATATACTTGTCGAGCATGATGGCCTGCTATATTCCTTCAAATCTTGAGGGTAAAAGCTAGTGCTGCGCTAATATAAGCTCCCCTTTACCCAAAGAAAAACCGGCCAGATCACCGGCCGGTTTTCATATATCAGTTGTTTATTTATGCTTAGCGGATGGCTGCCATAGCTGCTGCCAAACGTGCGATCGGCACGCGATAGGGAGAGCAGCTCACGTAGTCCATGCCCACTGTGTGGCAAAATTCCACGCTGCTGGGCTCGCCACCGTGTTCACCACAGATGCCCACTTTGAGTTTGGGATTGGTTTTGCGGCCGAGTCTGGTGCCCATTTCCACCAATTGTCCCACGCCTTCCTGATCCAGGATCTGGAAAGGATCGTGTTTGAGGAGGTTCTTCTTCAGATAGACGGGCAGGAATACTCCGGCATCGTCACGGCTATAGCCGAAGGTCATCTGAGTGAGGTCATTGGTGCCAAAGCTAAAGAATTCCGCCTTTTGGGCGACCTTATCTGCCAAGAGAGCGGCACGCGGGATCTCGATCATGGTGCCTACCAGGTATTCGACTCTTTGGCCGGTTTCCTGGAAGACTGCCTCGGCGGTTGCGCGGATGATGCTGTCTTGCAGCTCAAATTCTGCCAAAGTGCCGATCAGGGGAACCATGATTTCCGGCAGTACCTTCAGGCCTTTTTTCTGCACGTTGATTGCGGCTTCAATGATGGCCCGGGCTTGCATTTCGGTGATCTCGGGATAGGTATTGCCCAGGCGGCAGCCACGGTGTCCCAACATGGGATTGGTCTCATGCAGAGAATCCACTTTTTCTTTCACTTCTTTCAGGGTCAGGCCCAGATCTTTGGCGATCTCAGCTTGTTGCTCTTCCTCTTGCGGGACAAATTCATGCAAGGGAGGATCCAGCAGACGTACAGTCACCGGCAGGCCTTCCATGGCTGTGAAGATGCCTTCAAAATCACTGCGCTGCATGGGCAGAAGCTTGGCCAGGGCCTTGCGGCGTCCGGTTTCATCATCGGCAAGGATCATTTCGCGCATAGCTTTGATGCGATCCCCTTCAAAGAACATGTGTTCGGTGCGGGTGAGGCCGATGCCTTGGGCGCCAAAATTGCGGGCTACAGTGGCATCTTTGGGGGTATCGGCATTGGTGCGGACTTTCATTCTGGTGTATTTGTCGGCGAGCTGCATGAGCTTGGCAAAATCCCCACTGAGTTCGGGATCCTGGGTCTCGATCTTGCCTTCCATTACCTGTCCGGTGGAGCCATTCAGAGAGATCCAATCGCCTTCTTTGAAGGTCCTTTTGCCCACGGTCATGGTACGGTCTTTGCC
>JAJBAY010000026.1 GCA_020532515.1 Candidatus Cloacimonadota bacterium
AGGTGGTTTGGAAAGTTCTCCTGTAAGACCTTCCCGAGGAGCCAAATCCTCATGTCCTTGATAGTTACGAAATTGAATTAACATTCAATTTCTCCTGACACACTGGAGTTCAAAGTGCCTAAGATAAATATCTATTTACCATAAGCTTAGCGGCACTTTGGACTTCAAGCGGCAATAGCAAAGGGAAAAGTTGCCGACGGCTGTTGAAGTCCATTCCGGCCTGCTATTAACGCTAACACTAACGATTATCATATACATGTGATTTATTTCCCAAATAGGAATATGTTACCAAGGGAAAGGTCGTAGCGTAACAAACCGCGCTGCTCATCATAATCAGCAGCAGATAAGTTTGCATTTTGTTCATCGGATACTCCTTTTTTTTGCTTTATCAGCATCGCGTGCAGCTCTAGATCTTACAGAATCTTTTGCTGTATTTGATGCTTCCTATGGTTTTGATGCTGACGATATATACACTGGCCGGATAGTTATTGAGCTTCAATTCCAGCTTGCCTGCTTGCAAGGTGCTTACGCTTAGGGTATGTTGTTCAAGTCTTTGTCCTTTAAGGTTGTATAGCTGCACAGTGATCTCGCCATGCGCTTTGCTGTAGGCCTCTCCCGAGAAGAGCACCTGAATATGTGAGCTATCCTTTGGAGGAGGATTGGGATACAAATCTATGCGCCAGTCTTCTACCCGCGCAGGGGGCAGTACATCATCCTCATTGGCAACCGTCGTATCGGTTAGATCTGCATTGCCGGCATAGATGAATACTTTGCCGGCTGTGTGCCAAGTATCACCTTGGTCGAAAATAGGAGCACTGAACGCCACATCGCAATAGCCATCGCCATTAAAATCTCCGGCAGCCTTGCTCCAGCCAAAGTTGCGGAAACGGTAACTATAGGGAGGGTCTATCGAAAGATCGCGGGTGCCATTCATATCCTGTTTGCCCAGCCATATCCCTGCCTGTCCGGAATCGCCTGCATACCAGTTATCGGATCCAGCAAAATCCTCTAAGCCATCGCCATTAAAATCTCCGTGTATTATAGAAGGCCACATGCCATAGGAAAAGCTTAACCAAGGCTCCCTATCAATAATGATATCAAAGTTACTATCAATCACACTATTTCCCAACCATATTCTTTTACTCCATGATACAAAATCCGATACTCCATCTCCATTCACATCACCTATTGGGCTTGAATACATGTCAACAGCTACTGATGTAGTACCAATCAGTAGGCTATCTGCCATACTGCAGCTTTCATCGCCATAATAGAATGAAAAGCTGTAGTTGTTGCCAACTTGGTCGTAATGCACCAGATCTGCAAACCCATCTCCATTCACATCACCAACTCCGCACAAATTCAAGGCTGCAGCACTTGTCCTAAAAAGAACGGGGCTGCCATAGACATCTGTCCAGATCAGATTCAAACCCACATAGCTCAATGTATAGCCAGTATGTATCGTTAGAGATACATCGCCCTTTCCGTCACCATTTACATCGCCAAGGGGATAAACGAATATTTTGTCTGTATCAGGATAAGGATAATGCAATTCTATATCAGGGCTTGATTGCGGAATTGCTCTACCAAAATAGACAGCTACGCATCTGGTGCCATCCGCAAGCCGTTGAGGTATTACCAAATCATCAATCCCATCGCCGTTCATGTCACCTGCGTTGATCATGGGGTTTTCTCTTGACGAATAGGTGTAGCCGGCAAAGTGATGGGGGTATTGGCCTTCAATAACAAAATCGGGCAGCTCATCAAAGCTCGGGCCTCCCCAGTAAAAATATACCTTGCCATACATCTCATAGTAATTACCTGTTTGGTTGGTAGGGTGCCAAAGAGCTGATTTTACGATCAGATCACCGTAGCCATCTCCGTTAAAATCCATACTGACTATAGAGGTACCATACTCACAGCCTATGTATTCACCGGTTAAGGTCATCATCAAATCCATCTGGTTGATAGCGATTAGTTTTGCTGCCATAAACAATATCAGCAGCAGATAAGTTTGCTTTTTGTTCATCGGTACTCCCTTTTTATTGCTTTATCAGCATCGCGTGCTGAATACACTGAGGACAAAACGAGCTGTATGTGGATTTCCTCTGTGAAAACATAATCTTCTTTGAAGATTCTACACTTATACCATCATATAATTGGATTATCTCTCTGTCAATCCCAAATTCCTTTTCTTCCTTGACGATCTGTATTTATCTACGTACGTTCACTTGTTTGCTGGCATATAAATCGGACTTATCCTAATAAGCAGGCTGTCAAGAATAGCCAGATAACAAATGAGTATGGGCACGATCATCTAATCGTGCCCATACTCTCATTTTGACAACGCTTCAGAGATTCCCTTCTACAGAAAGGCGTTCAAGCATCCTTTAGTCATATGCTCCTATTTGGCCAAGAGCATCTTGCGTGTGACCACTTGATCCGCAAAGATAAGGCGGTAGAGGTAGATACCGCTGCCCACTTCACGTCCCCCAGCATCACAACCATCCCAGACCACGGTGTGATCTCCTGGGGCTAAGAGCTGATTGGCATAGAGCGTCCTGACCAGCTGTCCTTTCATATTATACACGCCCAGGCTAATGGATCCACTGCCGGGGAGTTGGAAAGCAAGGCTCGTTTCAGGATTGAAAGGATTGGGATAGTTTTGCCTTAAAATAGCTGCTGTAGGCGCAGGCAAGACCAGATCGGAAGTACCGGTGGGACCGGCCTCGATCCGTGTAGCATACACAGAGTTGATGTAGTCTTCGCTGTCCAGGATACCGAATCTGCCATCATTCCAGGCCACCATGGCGGAATTGCCGATGACAGCCGTGCGGACACGCGTCTGTTCCAGCCAGGCATTGCAGAGCAGCTCCGGACCATCGCCCAAGGGCGTTCCCTGAGGGCTGATATACCTGAGATACAGATCCCGGTAACCGTAGGGAATAATACCGTAACTGCTCCAGACACAGGCCAGGTTCCCATTGGCAAATTTTAACAGTTTGGCATCATAACTAATCCGCAAATCCTGGGCTATCAGATAACCATCGTTTCCATAAAGCAGATTGCCGTCGCCGGCTATTTTCTGTAAAAGCAATTGAGAGTTCTCCTGGCCTCCCTGATAGAGCAGGGTGAGAGCTTCGCCTTCTATCACGCTTCTGATATTGGAGGACGGAAGCGGGATGCCAGCGTCTGTCCACAGCCTGGTTCCTTCAGCACTTATCCTTTGTACCCAGGCTGAATATGGGGGAGTGGAATAGCTGAAGATCACCAGATCATCGCCCAACAGAGCGGTATATGTGATATAAAGGTGGGTTGCTCCGGTATCGGCGATAATCTCAAGTCCCTGAGCTGGCCAACCCGTTTCCGGATCGCCATTGGCATCGATCTTCAGCGCGTAGCATTTGATGTGATTCGGATCGGGGCTATTGGTGGTGAAGATAATGTAGCGGTCCCTTAGCTGTATCACGGTCCCGTTGATGCTCTCCGGGTGATTGAGCAGTACCTTCCCATTTGGACCCCACATCACTTGGCCATTGGAGATCCGCTGTCCTTTCAGAGCGTATCTGCTAAAATGCCAGACGATATAAATATCATTGCCACTGCTGCTCATTTGGGCACTATTCGAGAAATTCGTATTCCCAGACACCTCGATGCCCAGGCCCGGGTACATCAGATTGCCTGAGCTATCGATCATTTGTAGATATGGGGGTAGCTGTTCTTCACCGTAATAGGGACGATAATAAATCGCAACGCTGCCATCCGGCAGGCCAAGCACCTGACCTCCTTCAAAATGACTGTTCAGCGGAGGATAAAAAGGTCTTCCTTCCGGCTCCAGCAAGGGATTCATGTCCGCATCGCAGAGCTGGTAATAGATATTGTCCCAACCGTTGCGGCTGTCTGACCAAAACACCAGATACTTGTCTGCTGTGGCCGCAACTGCTATCAAGTCGGCGATGCCGGTCAAACGGCTGACCATGGCTGCACCACCGGCGCTCAGAACAGGTATTCCGGCTGTACTCACAATCTGACGTCGCACCGCTACCTGTGTATCTACCTGATCACACCAGAGGAACATCCCCTGTTCGGAGATGGTGAGCGGGACCGGCCGCCCTATTTCTGTGCAAGACTCACGGAGCACTATTCCGTTATTGCCCCAGGCAGGTACCCCGGCGGGAGTGACATATTGTGCCCGGAGCTCTCTGGGTCCGTATTCTTCATCGCGCTGTACCCAGGAAAGCCAGGCTCCACCGGCATCGCTTACAGACAGCCTCAGATCACGCCAGAAAGGGTTCTCGGAGCTGGCGATCTGCACTCCGGGAAAATCCCAGACAAAATCGTAGCTGCTGTTAAACCGCGCCAGCATCAGCTTGCTGCCCTCTGCTGAATGAAGCTCATAACTGAGCATCAAGCCGCCATCTGCCAAAGCTCGCATCTCGGGCCGGTTGAAATAGTTGTTCGAAAAGTCAATACTGCTGACCTGAGGGGAGGTCAGCAGGAGATTGCCCAGGTTATCCATGCGGTGTAGCACGAGGCCGGCAGTGGGTGGGTAGCTCACATTCCACAGCACAAAATTGCCAGAAGCGTCCGGCAGGATCGAGTAACGGAAGCCAGGAAATGCTGCAGGTGGCAGCAGAGGATTGTTTCCGATTACGGTCCCTAAAGGAGAATAGCGGGTGAGCTGGGTGACATGATCGCCTCCGATCTGTTTATTTACATTGAGGATGATCCCGCCTTCACCATCGCTAACCAGGTCATCAAAGTCCATGACGCCGTCATGGGTAGCGAGGATAAGCCCTTCGGCTGGCCATAGTTGGTTGCCGAGGCCATCCAGGTTGTGACCTATTATTTTTCGAGATTGGCTGTAATTTGCATAGACCACGTACGCTCCTCCCACCTGGTTGGCGACCAAACGAAGGTTGAAGAGAGAGCTGGAGATTTTCACTCCGTTTTCTCCCCATAAGCTCTGGCCGCTGGTGCTGAATTTCTGGATCCACAAGCCAGACTCGAACCCATGGCCGGATTCATGATAGAGCAGCACAAAATTGTGGTCGGAAGTGCTTTCACAGGCGACAATTTCCTGCACTCCAGTGCCGCCGGCAAGAATGATGGGCTCTGGCCACTGCGCATCTCCTGCGGCATTGAGCTTTTGTGCCCAGATATCCGTATCTCCGGCATCGGTATCTTCCCAGAGGGCGATCACAGAGTTGTCTGCGGTGCGCACCTGGCTACCTTTCCAAGCTACTTGCCAAGCTTTGCGCAAGGGTATTTCCTGCGCGGAAATCAAGAGAAGTGCTACCAAGAGCAGAATTGATAAAACAATGCGTTTCACTTAATCCTCCTTTCAGAATATAATACATTATTGTGATGCAATTACCGCGCCAAATATTTGAAAATTAAAGGCTTTCCATAGAAATAAATGGTCATGCAGCCTTTAGGTAGTTCGTTTTGTAGCAGCTTTAGTCTGAAGTGATTATAGTCTTTGTACCCCAAAGGTTTTTAGCCTGAGCCTACCCAAAGACAAAAAGAGAATCCAGCAGGGGGGTACCGGATTCTCTGATCAGATAGCGGTATTGCATCAATCGCAAACCGCTGTTTTTGGTTGGTAAAAGGCTATTGGTTTAGTCCAGGGCTTTCAGGAAACTAGGTACATCCGTACGCATTGGTTTGATGCGGGTGGGATCATCGGCGTTTCCATTGCTGGGTTTCTCCTCGTTGGATTGGGAATTGATCCCCAGAGTTTTGAGGATGTTACTTATTTCATCGTTGGGATTTGTGGTCTGTGCCGGTTGTTCCACACTTTTGCCGGGACGAAATTTGGGGAAATCCAGGATATTATCCGGGCGTTCATTTCTTTCCTTGTCGAGACCGGTGGCGATGAGGGTGACGGAGACTTTGCCGGCCATACTTTCTTCAATGATCAGGCCCATAATGATATTGGCGTTACTGCCGGTTTCATTGACGATTACATTGGAGACTTCCTCGACTTCACTCATTAGAATATCTTCTCCCGCAGTAATATTGAGCAGCAGAGATTGGCAGCCAGCGAGGCTGATATCGGTAAGCAGAGGATTGTCGATGGCGGCTCTGGCAGCATTGATGGCGCGGCCATCTCCTTCTGCTACGCCGGTTCCCATCAGGGCATAGCCCATGTTTTGCATTATGGCTTTGACGTCGGCAAAATCCACGTTGATCAGGCCGGTAATAGTGATGATGTCACTCACAGCCTTGGCAGCTTCATAGAGCACGTCATCGGCATTGTTAAAGGCAGTGATCAGTGTGGCGCTGCCATAGATCTCACAAAGCTTTTCATTGGGGATCACGATGAGGGTATCCACATATTCGCTTAAGTGGCGGATGCCGTGATCTGCATTTTCTTGCCGCTTTTGTCCTTCAAAGGGGAAGGGCGTGGTTACGATGCCCAAGGTCAAAATGCCCATTTCCCGGGCAATTTTGGCGATGATGGGAGTGGCTCCGGTGCCGGTGCCTCCACCCATTCCGGCTGCGAGAAAGATCATGTCCGCACCTTCCAGGTGGGATTTGATCTCATCTTTGGATTCTTCCGCACTGCGCGAGCCCGTTTCTGGGTTTGCTCCGGTGCCCAGGCCCCGGGTGAGCTTTTTCCCCAGTTGGAGCTTCATTTTGGCATTAGATTTTGTCAGATCATCAGCGTCTGTATTGGCGGCGATAAATTCCACTCCGCTGAGTCCGTTTTTAATCATAGTATTGATGGCATTGCCTCCGGCTCCGCCGACTCCGATCACTTTGATGTTCGTGCCGACCTGTGCTGGTCTTTCGTCAAATTCAATCATGGTATCCCCCTTAGGTGAAGTCTTTTATTATTTTCTTAAGTTTATCTACAAATTTGCTGTTGCCCAGATTGCCCAAATTGAAGCTGCGGGGCTCTGGTTCATGCTCAAATCCTGTGGCGTAATACAAAATGCCAACCGTGGTGGCAAAAGCCGGATCATCGAGCCGGGTGGTAATGCCTTGCAGCCTCGAAAGATCGGGTTTGGCGATCTTGACCTGAAGGTTGAAGGCGGTATTGATGGAATGGTCTATACCCTCCAAATTGGCGGTGCCACCGGTGAGGATAATCCCCGCCGTGACCAATTCAGGGGTGTAATAATCTTTGCTGCGGTCATAGCACAGAGCCAGAATCTCTTCTACCCGGTGCTGGATCACGTGACTGACCAGGTATTGGGGACGGCGCGTGCTGGCTCTCCCACTGATGCCTTCTACATCGATCTCCAGAGCTTGATCCACCTCTGCAGCATTGGCATTGCCAAATTGAGTCTTGATATATTCTGCGCTGGCCAATGTGGTCTTGAGCCCGATGGCGATATCTTCGGTAATGGCCTTTCCCGCCATGGGGATGACCATGACCTTTTCCAGGGCTCCACGGTTGTAGATGGAGATATCAGCCGAACCTCCGCCGATATCGATCAGAATGGCTCCTAAGCGGCGTTCATCATCAGAAAGAACGCTATGGCTGAGCGCGATGTGATTGAGCACAAAATTCTCCGGATCAATCTCGTAGCCTGAGATGTTTATACATTTGGTGAGATTTCTCAGGGGAGTGAGCTCGGAGAGCACCGTGAGCACCTTGGCCGTGAGGTGAAATCCGTTCATGTTTACGGGATTATGAATGTCGTCCTGAGAATCGATGATAAAATCGTGCGGGATGCCGTGGAGAATCTTGTGGCGTTCAAAGCCCTTTTGGATCTTCACGCTGTTTTTGGCGTCTGCAATCACCTGCTCCACGTGTTCGAGAGAAATCTCTCCTGGTTCATTGGGGCTTTCGGTGGGAATCGAGATTCTGCCATCGCCCAATTGAGTGCGGATGTGTTCGCCGGTAATATTGGCGTAAATGTTTTCAGCTTCTGTATCCGCTGCCTCTTCGGCCTTGGTGAGGGATTTTTTGATGCACTCTGCCAGAGCGCCAATATCTTTTACCACTCCACGTTCGATCCCTTCGGAAGCGGATTCTCCTATGCCTAATATTTCAAGACGTTCATCGGGAAGGGTGCGCGCGATGATCGATCTCACCATGGTGGAACCTATATCCAGAGCTGTGATTATGCTGCCTTTCATTTGTCTCCTGCCTTTACTACTACCTGGTTTTCAAAGCGTAAATCTACCACGCTTCGGCGATTGATATTGCCGTTATCCTGCACAAATTGGTAACGTTTGAGCTGCGCGGCAATATCATCCTCGGAAGGTATGATGCGGGTGCCATATCTGGCATCGACGATATTGATGGTATCATCAATCATGTAGTATTCAGAAATGATAGCCAGAAATTCCGGGGCCTGCTGCATGATCTTCAGGTGCAGAGCCAGAATGCGGGAAATATCTCTTTTGGTAAGCTGACTGCCAGGTTTTAGTTGTGCGTCTTTGTAATATGAGCTGTAAATCGGGATATCTTCCCGGTAATGGGGAGTATAGCGCTCCATGATGATCCCTTCAGAATCGATGGGATGAAGCCGGCCTTCCTGACTTTTTACATACAGGATACCTTCCCGCTCTTTGATGCTTATTTTGAGGGTACTCAGGACTTGACGTCTGATTTTGAGCTCTTTTACCCGTGAGATCTTCAAAATATCTTGCTTGATTTCTTTTACGGGAACGGTGAACAGGTTTTGGCCGATCTGATCTTCACAAAAGCGGGAGATCAGAGAATCCGGAATCGCGGTGTTGCCGGAGATTTCTATCCGCTGCAGCTCTAAAAAAGGTAGATGCCTGAGAGCGTACCAAGCCCCGATGACAAGCGCAATAACGCCTGCAAGGCTGAGGGTGAAAAACAGATAATATCTGCTATTTCCGCGACGCTTCCTAACTCTCATATTCTTACCTTATTGATATTTATAGTGTATATGGCCCTGACAGCGGATTTGAGAAAAACGAAGTCGAGCTCATAAGTTACTACTTTTTTGGGGTTTACTGATTGTGTCAACTCTTTTCTTTAGTTCACACAAGATTTCTTCGCCATACTGCCAAATATTGCCGGCTCCCATGGTGATGAAAAGGTCACCGGGCTTCAGTAGAGCAAGGGTTTGAGGGCTGATCTCGGCATTACTTTCTATCACATGAACAAAGCGATGACCGCTTTGGATGGCTACATCCGCGATCAGCTGTGAAGTGATGCCTGGGATAGCCTCTTCCCGGGCGGGATAAATCGGTGCTAAAATCAGACAGTCACAAGAGAAAAAGGACTTGCCAAATTTCTCATAGAGGTCCCGGGTTCGCGAATACAAATGTGGCTGGAAGAGAGCAACTATGCGTCGGTTCACGCTGTCCTTAAATCCTTCCAGGGTAGCCATAATCTCGGTGGGATGATGCGCATAATCGTCATATACTATGATGTCGTCCGCTTCTCCTTTGAGATCAAATCTGCGATACACCCCGCTGAAATCGGCCAAGGCGTCCTGAATACTCTTGAAAGGCAGATCCAGCTCCAAACCTATCGCTGCTGCCATCAGGGAATTTTGGATATTATGCTTGCCGGTTACATTCATCGTAATGCGTCCCAGTTTGTAGCCCTTGTAGGCCAGAGAGTAACTGGTGACAAAGTCTTTCATGGTAATATCAAGCGCCTGGATATCAGCCTGACGGGAGAGGCCATAGGTCACGATCTTCTTGTTGATCTGAGGCAAAATCGCCTGCACTCCGGGATCGTCCAAACAGGCTATCACGCTGCCAAAGAAAGGAACTTTATTGGCATATTCGATAAAGGCGCCTTTGATGTCGTCCAGATTGCGATAACAATCCAGATGGTCTTCATCCACATTGGTAATACCTGCGATGCAGGGGGTGAGCGATAAAAAGGAATGATCAAACTCATCGGCTTCCACCACTATGTATTTACCGGAGCCCATCACGTTGTTTGAGCCAAAGTTCTTCACTTTACCGCCCACGATGATGGTGGGATTCAGCCCTGCCGCTTCCAGCACGAGGCCGGCCATGGAGGTGGTGGTGGTCTTACCATGAGTGCCGGAGATTCCGATGGAAAAGCTCATGCGGGTAATCTCTGCCAGCATTTCGGCGCGGCGGATAACGGGGATTTTGAGGGCTTTGGCGGCGACGATTTCGGCATTATCGTCATGTACTGCGGAGGATTTTACCACCACATCGGCATCTTCGATCTGGGTAGGATCGTGGCCTTCGGTGACTTTGATCCCGATATCTTCCAAGTGAGCTGTGACCTCGGTCTTTTTCAGGTCAGAACCGCTAATCTGCAAGCCCTGATTGTGCAGAAATTCTGCGATCCCGCTCATACCGATGCCACCGATGCCAATGAAGTGTATCTTTCTGGTTCTGCCAAGCATATCATATCTCCTTGTAATAGTTTAAGATGTCTTGCACTATATCTTTCACAGCCGTATTATCCGGCAAGGTGTCAAGCTTTTCTTTCATGTTTTCCAGGCTTAGGCTCTTGACCAAAGCCAGAAGAGTTTGTGCGCCTAATTCGCTTTGCACCAGCAATTCTGCCACGCCTTTGTTCTTTTGAGCCAGAGCGTTGTAATACTGATGGTTATCCGCTGCGGTAGGCAGAGGGATCAAGATGGCGGGAAGCCGGGCATCTTCCAGCTCGGCGATGGTCATGGCCCCGGCGCGGGTGATGGCCAGATCACTGATCTGCATCATGGCGGCCAGTCGGGGGTGAAAATCAAAGATATAAAGACCTTTCCGATCCTTGTTCAGAGGGTAAAACTCCGCATAAGTATTGCGGCCGGTCTGCCACAAGATCTGCCAGCCATCTTCCAGCAGCACCGTGATCACGCTGGCAATCACACTGTTTATGGCCAGAGAGCCTTGTGAACCACCGGTGATGAGCAGGGTCTTTTTCCCCTTTTCAAAGGCGATTTCAGATAGATCAAAGGCCCGAGATCCAGATTGTTTGAGGATAGGGATGCCAAAATTCCTGAGTTCCCCTTTCTTCAGATACTTGCGGGTATCTTCAAATGAGATATACAGCCGGCTCAGATATTTCGCCAGATAGCGGGTGGTGAGCCCGGGATAGGAATTGCTTTCATGCAGAAAACACGGGATCTTCAAACTGATGGCGGCCAAGGCCACAGGTCCAGCCACAAAGCCACCGGTGGTGAATACTCCATCAATCTTATTTGAGCTCAGATGTCTGCGAGACTCCATTATACTGCCGGCCAGTAAGTAAGGAAAGAGCAGATTGCGGGGGCTAAGCTTGCGATAAAGTTTTTGCACTTTGATAGTCAGGAATGTGTATTTATGCGCCTGGGCAAGGCGCTCTTCCATGCTGTTTTTGTTTCCAATAAAGATACATTCATGGCCTTGCAAGCTGAGCTCATCAGCCAAAGCCAAAGCGGGGATGATGTGTCCCCCCGTTCCGCCGGCACCAAAGGCAAATCTCATGTTTCTTTCCTCTTGGCAGATATATTCAGGATCACCCCTACTGCGATGCTATCCATCAAAAGAGCGCTGCCCCCATAGCTGATAAAGGGCAGTGTATTGCCAGTGGGGGGTAAGATGCTCATGGCTACTCCGGTGTTTACCAAAACGTTACAAAAGATATTCATTGCCATGCCAGCGGCCAGCAGCTTCAGATACATGCTCTCTTGCCTCTCTGCCACCCGCATACTGGCAAAAAAGAGGGTGCAATGCAGCAAAAAGACCACCATGGCACCGATGTAGCCAGTTTCTTCACCGATGATGGTATAAACGTAGTCCGTGCGGGCTTCGGGAAGGTAATAGTGCTTTGCCCGGCCCCGGGATATCCCCGTGCCCAGGATTCCGCCACTGGTGAGGGCAGTAAGGCTTTCCCGCACTTGATAATCGCTATCGCCAGATTGTGAAAGGTCACGCTCCGGGAAAAATAAAGAGTATTTCTTGAATGCCCGCATACGCTGCATGCGAAAACTATCCCCCTTGGTGATGACGAGGCCACCGCTGATCATGCCGATGGCCAGGATGATGATCAGGATCCGCTTCCGGATTCCGGCATAGAGGAGCATGCCCATCAGAGTCATCCCTGCGATGATGATGGTAGAGAGGTGTTTCTCGACCAGGATCAAGCCAAACACGACAAGGGTTAAAAGGGTCAGTTCGGGGAAGTTTTCCGGGAAGCGCAGGATGTTTTTGGTCTGCCTGAGCAGTTCGTTTTTTTTGTCCAATACAGAGGCATAGAAGAAGACCAAAGCTATGCGCGCAAAAAAGGAGGGCTGAAAATGCAAGGGACCCAAATTGATCGTACGTGTAGCTCCTTTGATGGTGGAGCCTCTAACCAGCACAAAGATGAGCATAATAATGGCAATATAGACCAGCCAGGTATTCGTGAAGCGCAGTTTTTCAAACTTGAAAGCATAGAGGATGAGAATAGCGATGATGACTGAAAAGATAGTGAAGATTAACTGCTTGTAGAAATACCCCATGGAGCTTTGCACTGAGGTGATATCCACCATCACCACCAGCCCGATCAGGCACAGGGCTATATAGCTGAATAGAATCCAGCGGTCAAAATCTACTACATAGGTGCCAAACCTATTCTTTTTCACGCTTGATCTCCCTCACAATGCCCTTGAAGACTTCTCCCCGGTGTTCAAAATTCTTGAAATGATCAAAACTGGCACAGGCAGGGCTGAGTACGATGTTATCTCCACTTGCGGCTTCTGAAAAAGCTTTGCGCACAGAGCTGGCTAAATCACCGGCAAATTCCAAAGGCACTTTTCCCAGCCAGGCCTCTCGCATCAGGTCTGCGGTATCACCGGTGATATAGGCTTTCACTGCGTGTTTTTGCAGGCTATCGGTCAAAAGAGAAAAGTCTTCTCCTTTGTCCGAACCGCCCAAAATGATGTGTATGGGTCGTTCAAAGGATTCCAGAGCACTTTTGGTGGAATCACAATTCGTTGCTTTGGAGTCGTTATAAAAGGACACCCCATGGATGCTATCCACGTATTCCAGGCGATGGGGGAGAGCTTTGAAGCCTGTAGCTGCCTTCATGCTCTGACTCATATCCAGATCCAGAGCCTGAATGCTTAGGAGCGCGGCCATGGCGTTGAGCTGATTGTGACGGCCTTTGATCTTGAGATCATATACGGAGAGTTTTTCGCTTCCCACGTGGATGAATTTTCCATCTATATGGGCCGGAGTATCTTTGGCAATGCCGCTGAAATACAGCTTCCGGGCTTTGATAGACTGATCTCGCTTGTTAATCTCAGACGAGTCTTGATAGAGCACCGCAAAGTCTTTGGAGCTTTGATAGCGAAAAATACCCATCTTGCTGTTACAATAGGCGGCAAAATCAGGATAACGATTCAGATGGTCCGGTGTAAGATTCAAGAGAATTGCCACCTGCGGGGCAAAGCTCTTGATCAGATCGAGCTGGAAGCTGCTGATCTCCAAAACGATATATTCGATTCCGGGCTTATGAATGGGGAACGCACAAAACGCATCGCCGATATTACCGGCCAGGATGCACTTTTTGCCCAGCTTGGTGAGAATATGATAAATCAGGCTGGCGGTGGTGCTCTTGCCATTGGAGCCGGTTACCGCGATGATCTTGCTATCTTCTGCCTTGATCTGATAGCCAAATTCTATCTCAGAAATCAGCCTGATCCCCTGGGCTCTGCCCTTTTGGATGATGGGCACAGTGAGCGGAATGCCGGGACTCACGATCCAGACATCACAATCCAATAGCTTATCGGTATGACCGCCAAATTCACAGGGGAAATCCCGCCTCAAATCCTGGGCAGAGGGAACCTGCTGCGCCTCCTGCGTATCGCTCAGGAAGGCATCTGCTCCCAGTTCTTTGATCTTGTAAGCTGCGGCAATTCCACTGCGGGCCAGCCCCAGTATTCCGTATTTCAATGAAGCATCAAACATCTTTTATCCCTTTCTTAGCGTAGTTTTATCGTGCTGAGTCCGATCGCAACAAGCAAGATGGCCACGATGTAAAAACGCATAACAATCTTGGTCTCATGGATGCCTTTCAGCTCATAATGGTGATGGATCGGTGCGCAGAGAAAGACGCGGCGGCCGGCACCGTATTTTCGTTTTGTATATTTGAACCAAGAGCGTTGCATGATCACGCTACCCGTTTCGATAATGAAGATAAGACCGATGATTACCAAGAAGATCTGCTCTTTGAGCAGCACTGAGATCACCGCCAGGATGCCACCCAGGGCCAAAGAGCCGGTATCACCCATAAAGATCTGGGCAGGATAGCTATTGTACCACAAAAAGCCGATCAAAGCGCCCATCATGCCGGAGATAAAGACGGTGAGCTCTCCCGCACTTTGGATAAATTCCAGATTCAGATAATCTGCAACAATAAAGTTTCCTTTGAGATAGCTCATGATGCCCAATCCCAAAGCAGAAAATGCCAGCGTACCAGCAGCAAGGCCGTCCAGACCATCGGTTAGATTCACCGCGTTTGAACTGCCAATGATCATAAAGATCACAAAAGGAATGAAAACAAGGCCCAGCTCCAGATACATGCCCTTGAAAAAGGGGATCTGCAGAGCCGTGATATGATCTCCCGGAGCAGAACTGTAATATATCGCAAAAGCGAGAATTACGGCGATCGAGATCTGTCCCCACAGTTTGTAGCGCGGAATCAGACCTTTTTTGGATTTGACAAAGTTTTTCAGATAATCATCCAGGAACCCCAGAATGCCCAGCCACAAGGTGCTGAGATACATCATCAAAATAGCGGAATTGGTCAGGATGTTCCAAAAGAGTGAGGCCACCAGCATCGCCACCAGGATGATGAGTCCGCCCATGGTGGGAGTGCCTGCTTTGATGCGATGCTTTTCCGGCATGTTTTCATCGATACTCTCCACTGCGGCTTTGTTTTTTAGCATCCGGATAAAATAGGGTCCAAACATCAAGGTGAAGAGCAGAGCAGTGATAAAAGCCCCGATTGAACGGAAGGTTACATAGCGAAAGACGTTGAAAACTATGGAGTAACCGGACAAAGGATAAAGCAGATGGTAAAGCATTAGTTTTCTCCTCGTAATAGCGGTAGAATCTTCTCCAAGTGGATGCCGTTTGAGCCTTTGACCAAGATTACAGCCTCCTGAGGAAGCCTGGGGAATTTGGCCAGGAGCTCTGTGACATTAGCATAATGATTTTCTGGCCGATTGTGATACAGACCTGCATGATTTCCTACTGTATAAAGCGTATGCTCCCCGCTTTCTTGAGCGATGGCGCCGATCATTTGATGATACATTTCCGAGCTTTTGCCCAGTTCGAGCATATCTCCCAAGATTGCGATATGAGGAAGCTGGGGCAGGTAATCCCGCCAAAATTCCAGGGCAGATTGCATGGAGACAGGATTGGCATTGTAGCAATCCAGGATGAGGTGCCGGCCGGCCCGGTTTTCGATTTGCATACGTAAATCCAGATTTATGGGCAGGCTCAAGGCGTTTTGGATCTGTTCGGCGCTTAGCCCCAGCTGGAGAGCTGTGGCGATTACAAAGGATGTGTTGATCACATAATGTGGAGCCTGATAGGGAATCTGCCACTGGCTTTCTGCCAGAGTGAACTCTTGATAATCCTGCCTCCGGACTATGTTTTGAATCTGATAATCTGCAGCAGGGGCAAAGCCCACGCTGCTGCCTTTGTCTTTATAGCGTTCAAAACGTAAATCATCGGCAGGATACACCCTTAGCTCCAAAGCGCGGTGGAAGAGATGAGATTTCTCTTGTAGGACTCCCTCTTCATCGCCAAAGTACTCCAGGTGAGAGGGGCCGATATTCAGGATAATTCCGGCATCAGGCATGATGGTATCAGAGAGGACCGCGATTTCACCAAAGTGATTGGTGCCGATCTCAAAGATTCCGTATTTATGCTGTGGGCTGACGCGGAGGATGGTCTTGCAGAGCCCTATGATGTTGTTTTCATTATCTTGGGTCTTGAGCACAGGGGCCTGGCTTTCAAAAACCTGAGCCATCAATTCCTTTGTGCAAGTTTTCCCAGTGGAGCCGGTAAGGGCAATCTTATAGATATCAAAGAGCTGCAGATACTTCTGTAATATTTTGGCCATCAAGACTTCGGTCTGCTTAGCCTGAATCAGATTGCTGTGCTTAAGACAAGAGTCTTCGCTCACCGCCAGATTGCTTTGATCTGCCAATATCTCCGGCACAAAGTGATTCCCATCAAAATTCTCGCCTTTCAGCGCAAAAAACACCGACGCAGGCTTGATATTCCTACTGTCTGTGGAAATATGGTAGTAGCTCTGGGGCGCAGTATAGTCTTCTCCAAGGGGTTCTTCTTTGTTCAAAATCCTGATGAGCAGCGGATCCAGAGCCAGGATCAATTCGTCTTCGGACTTTATTGAGGATTGCTGCTTGGAGCAGTGCAGCGCTACTTTATAGTCGTCAAAATCGTGACGTTTCCCCTGGATTTCCTGATAGGTTTCATGTCCCTTGCCACAGATGAGCACGATATCCTCTGGACGCGCCAGTCTGATCGCACTACGAATCGCTTCTGCCCGATCCCGGATAATCCACCAGGGTAGAACAAAATCTGTCTCTTTGACGATCTCATAGATGATACGATCGGGGTTTTCATTGCGAGGATTATCATCGGTAATAATCACGACATCGCTGAGGCTAAGCGCTGCTTTGAGCATCAAGGGGCGTTTGCCTTTATCCCGGTTTCCCCCGGCTCCGATGATCGTGATCACCCTTTTGTGGGCAAGCTTTTGCACACTTTTCAGCAGGTTTGTGATGGCATCCGGAGTGTGGGCATAATCGATATATATGCCCAGGCCCAGCTGATTCGGTACGGGCTCAATTCTGCCATGCACGGCTTTGATTTTCTGGCACAAAGCCGGAAGCTCTGACATAGTTGTGTCACACTGCAATATTGTAGCGCAGGCCAGTGCCAGATTGTCGATATTAAAATCACCGATCAAGGGACTGTCTATTTTGATAGTGGTATCGCTATCCTTTTGATGTAGCTCAAAGCTGGAGCCGTGCAGATCGGTCTGCTGATTCAGGATTGTCAATGTGTTTGAGGGATCGTGTCCCACGCTGATCACTTTGCATCCACTGCCAGCCAGGCGTTGCAGGATGGCCTGGCCATGGCTGTCATCGCTATTTATAATGCAGGTGGCTGCAGCCAGGGCAGCCCGCTCAAAGAGTAAATACTTAGCTTCATAATACTCATCCATGTTCCGGTGAAAATCCAGATGGTCACGGCTGAGATTGGTGAACAGGCAATAGTCGTATTCCACCCCATAGACCCTATCCAGTGCCAGCGCATGAGAAGAAACTTCCATCACCACATGGGTCACGCCTTCTTGCTTCATTTGATAGAAAATCTGATTGAGCTGCAGGATATCCGGAGTCGTGTGCTGGGTGGGAAATTCATCATTCATGATCTTGTAACCCGAGGTGCCGATCCAGGCAGCCTTAAGGTCTTTGTGCAGCAGCATCTGATAGAGCATCAGCGAGCTGGTGGTCTTGCCATTGGTGCCGGTAATGCCATAAAGGGTCATGTGATGGCTGGGATCATCGTAGTAGAGCTTGGCGTATAGAGCCGCAGCTTTACGACTATCGCTTACCGTGATGTCCACTTTGCCGGTTTCGCCTATGCAAAAAGCAGCGCCGCGAGTTTGTGCTTCCGGGATAAAGTCATGGGCATCAAAGCTGCCACCCTTGATGGCGATAAAGACATCCCCGGCTTGCAGGTCCCTATTATCCGTCCTGGGCTGTGGAAGTGGGGCAGAGCTATCCGCGAGCGTGTGCTGCAAGAGGATATTGTGCTGACGATAAAGCTCTAAAAGCTGAGATATCATATCGATGCCTCCAGGATGCAGACGCTTTCACTGCTAATCCTTGATCCCGCCAAAAGTGATTGCTTACGCACAATGCCAGAGCCGATTATCCTGACCTCAACTCCCTGATCAGAGGCAGCTTTCAAAGCCTTTCTTAAGGTGAGTCCTACCAGGTTTGGCATGGTGCCGGCGTTTACCGCCTTATGATCCTGAGCCTTGCTGCGCCCGATCTTCAGTGTGATGGGATGATTCTTGTCCACCGTGATTCCCGCCTTAGGGAATTGATCGATGACCACCGAAGCACTATCAGGACCTTCTACCTTATATAGGAACCCATATTGATTCAGGTTGCGCTCTGCAGTTTGAATATTCATACCGGTAAGGTCAGGCATTTTCAGTGAGGTCTGCAGCAATCTTTCATTATAAGGTAAGATGTCACAATCCGGCATAAAGAGAATGTTGCTCACGATCTGTTTGAAGGTGGGAGCTGCACTCATGGAACCAAAGCGATAATAGTGTTGCGGTTCATCATAAAAGACCACTATCACCATGCGTGGATCTTCCACGGGGAAAAGTCCAGCAAAGACGGCATTGTATTTATTGCCGGCATAACCACGGCTGCCCTCAATGTTTTTCTGCGCAGTACCGGTTTTGCCGCCCACGCTGATGTAATCCATTTTTATATGAGTAGCAGTGCCATCATCCACCACGTCTTGTATATAGGAGAGCATGGTGTCGCAGGCTGCTTTGGAAGATATCTGTCTGAGTACAGAGGGTTCAAAAGACTCCAAAATGTTACCTTGATCGTCTCGGTAACTATCCACAATTTGCGCCTTCATCATTTTGCCACCATTGGCGATAGCGCTGTAGGCAGCGGCCATTTGAATGGCAGTAACCGAAATGGATTGACCAAAGGAAAGTGAATGCAGGGAGTAGCCATCCCAATTTTCCAGTTTAGCAAAAATCCCGCTGGATTCACCAAAGAGATTGAGTGCGCTTTTTTGACCAAATCCCATGGCGATGTATGCTTCATAAAGTCTTACTTTTCCAGTCCGTTCTGCGATCTTAGCCACCCCTACGTTGCTGGATTTGGCGATGATCGCACGAGGTGTGAGCGGGCCATAATTGTGAGTATCAGAGATCACCCGGCGCCCCACTTGATAGCGTCCGCATTCTATGCGCTCCGTGGGCTTCACCAGCTTATGCTCCAAGGCGGGGAGCACACTCATCGGCTTTAAGGTGCTGCCAGGCTCAAACATAAAGCTGGCCGGGATGTTGGATTTTGTCCGTACTTTATTAGGATCGTCGTTTAGGTCTTCACTCGAGACTCCGGCCAAAGCCAGAATCCTGCCAGTCTTGGGATCCATCACTACCGCTCCGCCATTAAGGGCTCCGTATTTTTCCACCCCTTCGTATAAAGCGTTTTCCACAATTTCCTGGATTTGTGCATTGATAGTAAGGTAGAGGTTTGCCCCGTTTTTGGGAGGCTTTTCGTGCAAATCCGGATAGGGCATCGGGTTGTTATTGGCATCCAGCACGATCTCCCGCCAGCCGTATTCCCCGGAAAGCACTTTGTCATAAGTGGCTTCCAGCCCGCATATTCCAGAGAGCTTATATAGGGACTTACTATCTGTCATGGGATCATAGCCATTGGATGCTTCGCTCACAAAGCCCATCAATCGAGCCGCCAGGATACCTTTTGAATAGATGCGGCGCATCGAGGAAAAATTTTGGATCAGGCCAGGCAGCTTTTGCTTGCTAAAATCCTGCAGAATCTTATCCAATTCGGCTTCAGAGATTTTGTTTGAGATCTGGATGGGAGTATTTTTTTTGCCCAGATTAAGGCGTTTTAAAACATTAGCTTTTTCAAGCGAAGAATTCTTTGAGATGGCAGTGGCAATTTTATCAAAAGCTTCAGCTTGGGAAATTGAGGTTCTTTCCGCCCAGGTATTTACTGCCACCCGGTCAATATCGATCTGGTAATGAGTGATGCTGCTGACCAGAAGATTGCCTTTGGCATCATAGATGCCTCCTCTGCGTGGGATGAGTATCTCTTTGCGGGGGGTATAGCGCACACGGCGTAAGTGGGCAAAATTGAAGGGATCCAGGACCTGGATACTAAACAGATAAGCGCTCCACAAAAGAGCTGCAGCGCCAAAGAGGACAATAAGGGAAAGGTAACGTGAGCGCATAAATCTAATCGAGGATTATGCTTAAGTTTTTGGCCTCAGCTTTTGTTGCGATCAGATCTATGATGCAATAGCCACTCTTTTCCTGCTTTTGAGAAGGTTCGTGCACATATACTATCATTCCTTGCCCTTGCTCCGGGATAAATTGACTCATTTCCACCCGAACCAGAGAGGCAATGTGCCGTCCGCTTCTGAGATCGTCGTGCTCCACCAAAAGCTCTGTATTGATATTCTTCTCAGCATTAAAACATTTTTCTACACTCGCCAGCCTTCTGGTGTAGCTTACGATCTTATTGTTGTTATAAAAGCTCAAAAACCCGCATATAGTAGCTAATATGATCAGGGTGATTAACTTTCCTCTTAACATTGTTCCCCCTTTTTCTTTTCCGCTACCCTCAGCTTGGCGCTACGGGAGCGAACGTTGTCGCTTATTTCCTCTGAATCCGCCATCAGAGGGCGTCTGGTGATAATCTTGAGCTTGCTGCTGTGTTCGCAGATGCAATTGATAATAGCCGGCGGGCAGATGCAATCTGTAGCCTCCAGCTTAAAAGTATTTTTCACGATGCGGTCTTCCAAAGAGTGATAACTCATCACCACGATGCGTCCCCCCGGATTCAGCAGATTGATGGCATCAGTCAGGGCTATGGGTAGTGCGCCCAGCTCGTCATTCACAAATATTCTGAGAGCCTGAAAGATGCGCACTTTGGTCATTAGAGATTCTTTGGAGCCTACTCCCACCACGCTTTCGATGATGGAGGCCAAATCTTTGGTAGTGGCGATGGCTTTATCGGCGCGGGCAGTCTCTATGGCACGAGCGATGCGCCCCGCAGCATTCTCTTCTCCATATTCTCTAAAAATACGTCTGAGCTCAGCAGTTGAAGATTCATTTACGACCTGAGCGGCATTAAGCTCTTGCCCCCGGTCCATGCGCATGTCGAGCGCTGCATCTCTGTCAAAACTGAAGCCACGCTCTGTTTCATCGATTTGATGCGATGAAACTCCCAGATCAAAGAGTATGCCATCGATGCCCTTTACCTTATTATAGGCAAGGCTGGTGCGCAGATCGCGAAAATTGGCCTGAATGAGGACGGGATTATAGTCTTTCAGCCTTTGTCCGGCTTCAGCGATGGCATCTGCATCCTGGTCAAAAGCGTAAAGCCTGATTTTGGGTTCTGTCTGATACATGGCCAAAGCGTGCCCACCTCCGCCCAAAGTGGCGTCCACATAAATTCCTCCAGCTTTGAGCTGAAGCATATCCAGACAGGTTTGGACCATTATGGGTTGGTGATAAGCGCTCATAACTGATAGTCCTCACTGCTGAAGGTAGTGCGGTGGGTCTGCAGCTTGGTCTTACGCACCTTGGCATAAACTTCCGGGTTCCACAGCGAGATGTAGTGGCCTTCGCCTTTAATGATCACGCTGTCGTCGATGCCTACTTCTTCCAGCAGCATATTGTGGATTCTTACCCGCCCAGGCCCTTCCAGGATCTGTTCCATCATGGCAAAATCTATCAGCTGGGTGCGCAATTGCTGTGCCCGCTCATTCCCTTGTTTGAGGCGTTCCAAAGTGCTGTTCCAACAGTCCAAAGGATAGATGGCAATGGTATCATTGGGACCCAAAGTCACGACCACAGAACGCTGGGAATCTTCCGCGAACTTCTTCTTGAAGCTGGCCGGAATGATTACCCGCTGCTTGTGCACTGAGTTTTCAAAGATACCTAAAAATTCACCGGACATGGACGTCACCTTTTTTAAAGAGTTTGAGCAGTTTGTGAGCTTCCCCACCACATAAGGACTCTGGGGCGACTCGTTCTGAGATAATTTGCTCTTTTATGAACAAATCTGACTTACAATGACATCTTTACTAAACCCTGCTTTTCTTGTCAAGTGCTTATTTCGTTTTTTTGAGTTTTTTTTTGATTCCTGGTATATAGCTCGTAGGAAAGAGGCAGAATATTCGGAATTATTCTGCCGTTCCATGAGCCTCGATGCCTTTATTATAGAGGGCTAAAGCGAAAGGGCATCAAGCTCAGGAGACTTCATTCTTGCTATTGATAATTTTCGACAAAACTGCGTTTTTATTTATAAAAAGGATTGATCTTGTGAAATTCGGGCCCGATTAGTGCGCAATTTTTCCAATCAGTTTTGAGCTCTATGCTATGAATAAAATAAAGCAGAGCAGCCTGCCCTTCTATATGATGATTATTGTGACATTTTATGATCTTTAGGGCATCAGAATAGTCCGGCAAACAAATACCGGGCTACTGTCCTTTTTGTGGAGCTCCTATCAGGCCGCCAATTCCGGGCTCGCCCCTGATGATCGCGTCTATTCGTTGCTTGATGCCCAAGGTTAGCCCTGGGTGGGCGGAGCTTGGTTCTATCTCTATGTCTTCTGCTACAAAACGGCGGTCCCGAATAGTGATTTGACAGGGCCTTCCTGAATAGATTACCCTAAATATGCCGTGGAGATAAGAGGATATATTCCTGCTATCTCCACGTCATCTCCACGACAAGCAATGGGGCAGAGCAGCCCTGGCAGAAGAATATCTCAACCTTCTAAACCTTCTAAACCTTCTAAACCTTCTAAACCTTCTCAACCTTCTCAACTCCCTCAACCCTAAAACCCTTTAAACTTCGAACTTTAAACCCCCACAATATCCTGTTAATCCCTTCAATCCTATCGATCTGCGTTCTATTAAAAGCCCAATAGCGGTGATATCACAATCTAAAATGTTCTTGACAAAAAAGCCCCTCATAAATCTACTGCTTTTTTAGTGTGTGGCGAGATAGCTCAGCCGGTAGAGCAGAGGCCTGAAAAGCCTTGTGTCCCCAGTTCAATTCTGGGCCTCGCCACCATTTTTTTGTCCTGAAATTGCCTCTATCGAAAAGACTTCCATTCCTTATAAACGACTCAAGAATAGTAGTATTGGCCAGGACCCTTAGAACAGGCCTTTCAGGGCCGCTAAGAGCTCTTCCTTCCTACGTTCGCAGGCAAAGCGCGATACAATGCTTTGGGATATTGCCAGGCGGTCAGCATCTTGATCCATCAGTCTGGTTAGAGCTTCCAAAAGAGCTTCGGGGCTGCGCTCATGGATAATCTCTCCCCAGTCTCCAATAATAGTAGGAATACCCGCCACATCCGATCCTATCACCTTACAACCATAGAGCATGGCCTCCATCAGTGCGTTTGGCATGCCCTCAGAAATAGAAGCCTGCACATATATATCCGTTTCGCTCATCAGATCCAACACTTGGGTATGTGATAAAGATGGATGGATCTTAAGGTTAGGATATTCGGACAGTCTGTACTCTTTTTCCAGAAGCTCCTGCCAGCTTGCTTGAATACCCACAAACACAAAATGCCAAGCGGGAAATGCCTTTACTGCAGCCAATAAGAGATCGTAACCCTTGTTGTAGAAATCCTGTAATCGGGGAGTACTGCCCACACAGAGAATTTGCCGTTTTCTTGAGGCTGACACTGAGGCCGGTAGCTGTATGGTAAGGCAGTTTTCCACCACCACAGCTTTGGTCTTGAGCTTTGGAATGAGCTGGAATACCCCTTCCGGATGCCCTTGGGCATTGTAATAGCGGTTGTCCGAGGAGAGCAAGGCCGCATGATTGGCCACGATGAGATCGCAATTTTTGAGTGCAACTACGGCGCAAAAACGGCGCAGAGGATGGTGGTACACTCCATAGGCAAATTCCGGATAGTGCACCGCATCGTAACCTCCGATGAAGATTACTGATTTTCTCTTAAACAGCTTTGCTGCCATCACCATGATAAAGGCATGATAATCTGCAAACCAGGAGATGCAAAGCCTTGCCTCTGGTACTGCCAAGATCTTGGGTGCAATACCCAACAAAGCTTTAAGATATGCCCATCTACCTTGAGCTTGAGATAGGCAGATACTTTTCAGAGCTAGAAATTCCCCCAGAATCTTCTGATCCACCCTTATAAAAGAACTCTCGTTGGGATAAAATAACAGCGCTTTCACCGCTTAACCTTTTTGATGATACTATGGGCAAAATCGGTGGCCAATTTGAGATCGTAGGGTTTGATTACCTTCATCAGCCAGGCCGCAAGCAGATAGAGCAGCATATACAGCGATCCACCCAGGATCATGCGCCAGAATGAATTGTCTAAGTAGGACGTCAGCGGAAGCACTATTGCTGCAGGTAGCAGTGCCGCCACCAGATTCAGCAGGATGCGCCCCATGGGAAAGAGCCTGGTAAGCTGCATCTTCAGGGAATACTTGATCTGCAAAAGATAGACCAGCACGATCAGCCAGGAGACTATTACAGTGGCGATCGCTGCTCCCTGCATACCATAAACCTTAATCAGGAAGAAATTGAGGGTGGCATTCATGATCAGCATGATGATGGAATCTATCATTACCAGACGCGTCTTGCCCAAAGCCTGGAAGATGATCCCATAGGTGGCCACTCGCAAGGGCAAGATCAAAAGGTAGATTCTGAAATAGAGGGCGGCATCGGCGTAAATATTACCGTAGAGAAAGACCATAAACTCGGTGGCAAAGATGAAAAACACCGTGGCCAGGGGAAAGACGATGATCGCGTTTTTGCGCACGGAAGCGCTGTAGAGCGTAGCCATCTGCTTCGGGTTCTCAGTGCTCATATTGGGCAGCAGAATGGCATTTACGGAATTGATCAGGATGCCGATCAAAGGCAATTCCATGGCGCCCAGCGAGAAAACTGCAAATTGCTCAGGAGTAAAAAAGCTGGAGATCATGAGTTTATCCAGTTGCACGCTGAGCACTCCGATGAGTAGCGATAGCCCCAGGGGGATGGTATAAGAGAGCTGACCCTTGAGCCCTATAAAAGTCTCTCTGCTCAGGCCACCTTTATATTTTTTCAGTTGCAGAGTGGCCCATAGCCATTGAATGAAGGCTGAGATCACCACTGCCCACACGATGAGCTGGATGTCTCTGGTAAAGAAAGCCACACCCAGCACCAGTACCAGATCACAGACCACGGAAAAGATGATGAAGCGGGCGGATTTCAGCGGTTCTTTCAGCCCCAGAATCACCGAATTATAGAGCTGGGTAATGAAGATGAAGATGGGGTAGATGCTATAAACGATCAGCAGCTGCGAGAGCTCGGGGTTGTTAAAGCTGCGGGCGATATAATGCCGGCTGAAAAAGATGATAGCTGCACTCAGCAACGCTAAAATAGACATCACATTCATAGTGCGGTTGATTAGAGCTTTGATTTCTTGGGACGATCCCGCTTTGGGCAGAAAATACAGCATACTTTGAGGAAAGCCCAGCATCAAAATGCCAGACAGGGTGCTATAGATCAGAAAAAGCTGACGGTATGACCCCAGATCTGCCGGAGAGAGCAATCTCGCCAGCCCGATCCCGATCAGAGTCTTGATAAAAAACCGGGTAAAATCTGCCAAAGAGAGCAGACCGGCTTGTTTGCTCAGATCACTCATGCCTTAGATCTCGCCCAAATAAACATCTGCCTGATAGCTGCCCACCTCACCACTTAAAATCAGTTTGTACCGGCCTGAGGGAATCCGGGCCTTACTTTCCAGAAGTCCATCCCAATAGTCTTCGTTATCTCCTCTGCTATAATAGCGGTAGCGATGATATATGCGCCTCTGATTCTCATCTTGCAATTCCCAGAGCCAGCGCCCCCGCTCGGGGATTTCCAGATGGATGACATACATATCTCTATTGGCAATAAAATTGGCTTTTACGCTTGGCAGCTGTGTGGCTACAGGTTTAGGAACAGGAGCTTGGACTTTTTCTACTGGTGGGCTTGGTTTTGGTACGGGAGCTTGGATTGGTTCTGCAGGCGCACTCGGCTTTGGGGCAGGTGTCTTGACTTTCTCTGTCGGTGGACTTTGTTTGGGGGCTGGAGCCACGATTTGCTCTTCTGGCCAGCTCTGTTCAGGACTGGGGTAGCCGGCAGCCACTCTGTCCAAAAGAGGCTGGCTATCAAGCTCTGGAGCCTGCCAATAGGAGCTGTCCCCCAGGTATTGCAAGGCATTTCCCCCTTTTAGACCTTCATAACTAAATAGTGCAATTCCGGCAAAACCATATTCTCTGATTGCTTTGATGCGGAGGGCTACGTCATTGATATTATAGCGATTATTGATTGTATCCATCAGACTTCTGCCTTGGGGATCCCAGGCTCTGATGCCGACCACGATGTCCTTTGCCACACATTTCTGGCTCATATCCTGCATTTGGCCCACAAAAATATCATAATTCATCTGATAAGCCATGGGGTAAGCTATATCGATCAGCCCCTCTTGCAGCCAGCTATACCAATCCTGAGCATATAGATTTCTGGCCTCATTGATATCCGCAAACACTGCTGCACTCAGCATGATCTGGGGATTGATGCTTTTGATGCGGTCTCTGCATTTCTCTACAAATTCTGTAACCTGCTGCGTGCGCCACTGGTTCCAGGAAAGCCCTGGACCTTCTACAGAATGGCGCCGTCTGGAAATGGGGTGATAGCCCCAGACAGCGTCCGGATAGCGCACATAGTCCAGGTGCAGACCGTAGAGCTCAGGATATCCGGATACTATATCACTAAAGACATCCAGCAGGTAATCCTGAACTTCGGGGATTCCGGGATCGATAAAGTAGCCAAATTGCGTGCTGGAGCGCATTCTCTCGGTTCGTTCATTGTAGGTAATCCACTCCGGATGGTGTTGGTAAATATAGTTTTGCTGCACCAGCTTCGGTTCCAGAGGGGTGGCGTTAAAGACTATCACCCAAGCTTGTACCCTGATCTGCTGCGCGCTGGCCTGCTCTATAGCATACGCTAAAGGGTCAAAACCATCATTTTTCAAGACATAGCTGCGCGGCTCGGGATTCTTATATTTAGAATTTAAACGGTTTGGGGTATAAAGGGCATCGGAGCGATAGCGGACCTCCAGCAGGATCTCATTTTGATGGGCATATACCGCATCCCAGATCACTTGATCGATTGCCTGTTTGCTCTGAATATTCCAGGGTAAAACCCAGAGCGAGCGTATTTCTGCGCTCAGACCAAGCGCCAACCCCAAGATAATCAGGGTAATCAGAAACCGTTTCATTTGATTCCTTTCACTGCCACTTCAGCTTCGCCATCGCCCAGCTTGATACTTAGACTGTCACCGGGATCAATGTCCTTGATGCTGCGCATAATCTTGCCATCTTTGATCACCAGAGCCCAGCCCTGTTTAAGTAAATAATCCGGGGAGATCATTTCCAGATGCTGCTGCTTTAGCTCCAAACGGTTGGTCAGTTTATCCAAGGTGCGCCTGCTATAGACTTGCAAATATTCCTGGGCGCGCTCCAGCCTATCCTGATAGCGCCGCACCCGCAGCTCAGAAAACATCTGGATCGAGGTAACAAAGTTCTGCTCACTGCGTTCAAAAGAGATTTGCGGTTCTCTCAGGGAATGTTTCACATTGTCCAGGGCCATGGTCGCCATGTCAAAACGCTGCTGATATTTTTGCCACAAGCGCTCGGGATGATAGCGGGCAAATTCCATCGCCTGTTCGCTGAGTAGCTGTTTGTATATACCCAGGGAATTGGAGGCACTCAGCGACATTCTTTCTGCCAAAGAGCGGATGTAATTCAGCAGGTCTTCGCGGCTGGGAACCGCTATTTCCGCTGCTGCCGAAGGCGTGGGGGCGCGCAGATCTGCCACAAAGTCGCTGATCGTGAAATCTATCTCATGGCCTACTGCGGAGATTACCGGAATACCGGAAGCGGCAATCGCCCTGGCCAATTTCTCGTCATTAAAGCAAAATAGGTCTTCCTGCGAACCCCCACCACGGGTGAGGATGATGAGATCCACCGGGAAATCTTCATTGAAATAGCGCAGACCCTGGATGAGGTTCTTGGGAGCTTCGGTGCCTTGCACATTGGCAGGATAGACCCAGGCCTGGATGGGATAGCGGCGCGAAAGTACATTGGTGATATCCTGCAAAGCCGCACCGGTGGGGGAGGTGATGATGCCGATGCTCTCGGGATAGCGGGGTAAAGCCTGCTTGCGGTCTTCCTCAAAGAGCCCTTCTGCCTGTAGCTTCTTCTTCAGCGTCTCGAACTTCGCCTGCATATCGCCCAATCCGGATGGGCTCATGGTCGTGACATTCAGGTTATAGGTACCACCCTTCTCATAAAGCGTGATCTGGCCATAACAGACCACGTTTTGTCCGTCTTTCGGCTGAAAGTCCAGACGGTAGTTCTGATTCTTGAAAAAGGTGCAGCGGAGGGTGGAAAACTCATCCTTGAGATTAAAATACATGTGCCCGGAGCTGTGATGCACAAAGTTTGAGACCTCACCCTCCACATAAAGTGGCTCAATAGACGTCTCTATCACCTGCCGCAGATGGCGGGTGATTTCAAACACGCTGAAAACCATTAGATTATCCATATTGATGCAGGAAATGCCTGAGCGTGTTTTTTGTCAATAATCTTAGGTAGCTCAGCTTAAAATCAGGGTGTCTAAACTTCTTTTTGGCACGTGATGCCTGTCCTTTTCATCCCTCCAATATTCGATGTTTTCTTCTGAACCTA
>JAJBAY010000118.1 GCA_020532515.1 Candidatus Cloacimonadota bacterium
GAAACGCCGGCGCGAGCAGAACATAGTACAAAGGCTCAATGCAGGCTTTGCTTTTATCGCCTGGCCGCTGACCTTCATGTTTGTGAGCCTGGGCTGGCTGAGCTTCAGAGCCTTTGGCTTCCCCATGGCGCGGCATATCTTTTTTAACTTTGAAGGCTTGATGCTCTCGCTCATCAGCTTTCTGCTCCTGATCTTTATCGGGCGAAAGCTTCCCGCTTTCTACTTATATTTGAGCGAGAGGTTCTACTGGCGGCCAGCTTTTACCCTATATCTGCTGTTGATTTGCCTGATCTGTTTCTCTGCGATGAATACGGGATTTATTTATGCGGCTTTTTAAACAGATCCTGCTTTTTTCCTTGGTGCTGCTGAGCCTGGGCTTTGCGTCCATCTCTCTTAGAGCCAGGATCGCCAGATCAAACGCTGCTATCGAAATCTGTTCTCCTGCCACCAAAACCTTGATTTTGGGAGATTCCCATGCCCGCACCGCCCTAAATCCCGAATTTATCCACTCCTCTTACTCTTCAGCTCAAAAAGCGGAAGAACTTGAGTATTCCTATTACAAGCTAAAACATGCGCTGAATACCTCGGACTCTTTAGAAAACGTCATCCTCACAGTTTCATATTTCAATTTCAACAGTCCCGTGGACGGCGAGGCTGAAATGATGAATCGCTATCACCGCATAGTGGATGAAGGTTTCTACGAAGCCAAAAGAGCACACGGTGAATGCTCTGCCGCCATCTGTTTCCGCCATCTGATGGACTATAAATTGCCTGCCTATATCCCTTTTGGACTGGTCAATGCTATCGTCGAAACTAAAGCCGGGCCCATGTTTCTGGGCGGATATGAGCTGCGTATGGGTAGCATGATTGGCCAGAGCAGAGCCTTGGATGGAGCTATCCAAAGACACTATTATCAAGGCAATAGCCGGCGCGAGGTCTCTGCGCTCAGAACGGATTATTTCACCAAAATCGTCAGACTTTGTAAGCAAAAGGGAGTCAGACTTTGGGTGATAAACACTCCGATGCACCCGGATTACCGGGCTGAAGTGCCCATGGAGACTACCAAGCACTATCAAAAGATCATGGCAGAGGGCGAACAAAACATAGTGCCGCAAAGGGGACAGGAGCTACCGGGAGAAGATCAGACAGACTTCATTTTCCTGGATTATGGCGCTCTGCACTTGCCAGACACCTTTTTCTTTGACTATGACCATCTCAATGGTGAAGGTGCCAGATTCTTTTCCCAGATCATAGATCAGCTCGTGAACCGCAAATAAGCTATTGACTTGCAATTGCGAGCAAAAACCACCATTCATACCTTATCATTAGTGAAGCTGAGGCCTGCTTCTGCCAGACCGCCCTACCCCATTTGTTGCCGTCAGGATGCCGTGGAGATACCGTGGAAAAAATCCTCCTATCTCCACGGCATCTCTATCACAAACTATACGGAAAGGCCACCGCAAGTCACGTGATGGAACAGTCGAGCCTCTATTTCGCTTGACATTAATCCTTGACAATAATTTATTGAACCAACTAACAAAGGAGGTATCCTTGAAGCAGGATAACCATGATCGTACCCACATTCGGCAATTTGCGCCCCAGATGAGTACCGGGCAGTGGATTATTACGCTGTTTGCTCTGACGATCCCTCTTGTAAGCATAATTATACTAACAATTTGGGCGTTTCGCTTGAGGTCTAATCCGTCAGAACTATGCTGAAAACTGACTTGAGTTTTACTCCTGCTTTGGAGCCGGTTCAGCCCGTAACGCTGGATTCTTTTTTGAATAGAACCCGCGAACTTGCGACACACGGATTTCAGCCTTTGGCCTTATTTGGCACAGACGAAAAGCTCATTTATGCTCTGCTGGGCAAGCCTCACGAGCTTGAACTGTTTTGCACTCCTTTCCCCCAAAATCTCCACTACCCTTCCCTTAGCCGAGAATTTCCGTCTTTTCAGATCTTTGAGCGCGAGCTCTATGAGGAATATGGCATTATCCCTACGAACCATCCTTGGCTCAAAAGCGTACGCCATCCCCTCCAAGGCCCAGTCAAGATCGAGGACTATGTATTTTTGAAAAGTGATTCCAAGCTTATTCACGAAGTGGGAGTAGGCCCCGTCCACGCTGGTGTGATAGAGCCTGGGCACTTCCGGTTTTTGATGAGGGGTGAGATCGTGGAGCATCTGGAAATCCAGCTGGGCTACCAGCACCGGGATCTGATCAATATGCTTTGCGAGGGACCTTTAGCCGGGAAGATGCCCCTGGTAGAAACCATCGCTGGAGACACCGTCATCGGCCATGGCACAGCCTTTTGCAGGCTGGTGGAAAGCCTTTCGGAAAGCAGCCCTCAGGCCAATGATATCAGGGCTTTGCTCTTGGAAATGGAGCGCGTAGCCATGCACCTTTCTACCCTCTCTGCTTTGGCTGGAGATGTAGCCTACATCATGGGGCAGAACCTCTTTGCCGCTCTTAGAACCACTGTGATAAACTCCACTTTGAGTATTTGTGGCAGCAGATTTGGCAAACGCGCCCTCTGTGTGGGTGGCGTGAACTACCCTCTTAATAAGACTTTAATAGACACCCTCAAGACCAAGATGCAAAAATGCGCTGTTCAGATCCAGTCAACTTCAGAGGCCATGTTTGCCAGCAGCAGCCTGCTTTCCCGCTTCGACGATACTGGCAAGATCAGCAGCGCAGATGCACTGCGTTTTGGCTTTACCGGAATCAGCGCCAAAGCCAGCGGAATAGCTGTGGATGCGCGTGCAGATTTCCCTATTTGGCAATACCCCGACTTTGCGGTTCAAACCGAAGCCACAGGCGATGTCTATGCTAGGGCCAAGCTCAGATATATGGAGATCATGCAATCCTTGCAAATGATTCAGGAGCTCTTGGACCAGATAGATCCCTCGGCTCCTATCCAGGCGCCTGTTAAGGAGCTTATTCCGGATAAAATAGCTGTTTCCATCGTGGAAGGGGCCAGAGGCAGAATAGTGCATATAGCTAAAAGCAAGGACGAACACAGCGCTCTGTGGTACAGAGTGATAGACCCATCACTGGTAAATTGGCAAGCTCTGTCGATGGCGGTTGCAGGTGAGCAGATCTCAGATTTCCCGCTCTGCAACAAGAGCTTTGATCTTTCTTACTGCGGGAGTGACCTTTAGATGCTGCACCTCCTCAAAGCCCGCTTAAGACACGGTTACCAAGCCATCCCTGATCCCCTCACTGTCGGCATCGATCCCGCCTTCCCCGGTCTGCCGGAATTGGCCATAGATGCGGACTTGGAACTCCTCAGTGAACTCTGCCCCACCAAAGCTTTCACTGCCCAGGGGCTGGATCTGGGACGCTGCGTCTTCTGCGGATTGTGCAGCCGTAAACACCCTGAAATGATTACTTTTACCCCGAACTATAAGATGGCTGCCGACAGTCGGGAAAAGCTGATTTTGGCTCCAGGCCAGATAGCTTTGCCCAAGATGGATTTTGTGCTGCCCCGTAAGTTTCGCTATTCTTTTGCCCTGCGCAGTGTTTCTGCTGCCGGCTGCAATGCCTGTGAGATGGAATTGGGAGCTTCAAACAACGTGAACTTCGATATTAGCCGTTATGGCGTGGAGACTGTAGCCTCGCCGCGCCATGCTGATGCTCTGATCCTCACCGGCCCTATTTCCCGCAATATGGCAGATGCTTTAAACGAAACCTGGCAAGCCATCCCGGAACCCAAATATCTCATCCTCTGTGGCGCTTGCGCTATCAGCGGAGGTCTTTTTGGGGAGTCTGAAGCCATCGATCGTGCCTTCTTAAAACACTGGGAGGCATGCCTGTATATTCCTGGTTGCCCGGCTCATCCTCTTAGCATCGTCAGCGCCATGGTTTCCATAATGAGGGGCTCATGAGCATCGGCATTATCATTCTCCTGGTCGCCCTGATTCCCGCACTCTGGAAGCGCTCAGACTTCTTTGTAGTCCTCTGGATTCTCGGCTCGGCCTTTTTGGCTTATGAGTATATGGAAGTACTCTATTCGCGCTCTGTGCAAGACTTTATCCTGGTGATGCCTCCACCGGTGGGGTCTATAAGCATCGCACTCAACAAGCTTTCGGCTTTCTTTGGCGTGATCTTTTCTCTGGGATTGCCTATAGGCATGTTTTACGGCCACTTCTATCTAAAAGAGCATCCCAGTAAGGCCTTGCGTTCGCACCTCTTCTGGCTGGGCGTGATGGGCCTTA
>JAJBAY010000119.1 GCA_020532515.1 Candidatus Cloacimonadota bacterium
ATATATGGAAAAAAACAAAAACACAAGGATTAAGCCAAAGGTCGCATTAATTTGCGTCCATAATTCTTGTCGTAGCCAGATTGCCGAAGCGCTCGGTAAACATTTAGCCTCTGATGTTTTTGAGAGCTACTCTGCAGGCACGGAAACAAACTAATAATCTGGATCTTTCCACTGTGTCTCGGCCAAATCTGCTGATGCTCTTGGTTAGGATAATTTCTATATCACGAGACTTACAGTCCTGCAGCATACGAGAAAACTCTTTGCGGGAAGAACCTGTCTTGCTTGAAGCAATATCTATATACACATCAACCAATAGCCATTTGGGATTGGCAGCTGTTAATCTTGTTAGCGCCGACACTTGAGCGGTAAGGCTTTTTAACTGATCAGCGCTGTTTGTGCTCACACGGCAGTAAATACCGACCCGCATTTCTCTCTTTGGAGGCAATGGCGGTATAAGGTGAATTGTTTTATTATCATAAGCCACGATAACACCACCGTAATTTCAGGTCCCCCGGCAAATTCAAATTCACATGCACCTTTTATATTCATTTTGCGTATTATATCCAATCAGATATAATATTTATAATTTGACTATCTATTACATATATTCCTTCATACGGTAGCTCGATATATACATTATTATTTTCTTTGTAAATATAGTAATTGTGTTTCCGCTACCCCATAATGCCTAGAAGCTGACGGTATTGCCTGTCCAGGATTAGATATATATAATGTCCATATTAAATCTTAAGAAAGGAAAGACGCCTCTGTGAATGTACTGCTGTGGTCAGCAACAGCACTAGAGGCGTCACCAAGTTGGTATGGTCATTGTATCAGAATACCAGCTAATTGAAAACCCCACCCGGGGTGTTTTTCGTTAGGAGCGGGGAGCAGCATTATTGCCCTTGCTGTGGTGGAGCGCTGAAGGTTATAGGCAGCAGGAGACGCGGCTACATCAAAGACACCGGGGAACGTGTGGTTTTGATGATCCGGAGGCTAAGGTGTGAACCGTGCAAGCGGGTGCACCATGAACTGCCCGACATCCTGGTTCCATACAAGCGCTACTGCAGTAAGAGCATCGAAGCAGTGGTAACCGGTGAGAAGGTACTAAGCGTGGGAGCTGATGAGTCCACTATTAGCCGCTGGAAGCAGTGGTTTAGCGCTTTGGCCACTTACTTCCTGGGAAGTTTAATTTCCATCACTGCCCGCTACGGAAAAGGTGCTGCGGAAGAGAGATCCGAGCTTCCCGGGTCTTCGCTCCAAAGGATCTGGTCCTACATCGGGGATGGGCCCGGCTGGCTGGCCAGAGTTGTCCGCCCGGTGGTAAACGCAAATTATTGGGTACAGACCCGTTCTGCATTCCTGTCCGGTTAGAGAAACAGTAGACTCATGTTAAACCCTACATTTGAAGGAGGAATTAACATGAGAGACCGGAAAAAGGCAGAAGAGATCGCTACAGAACGTCTGCAGCTTCTCTCACCGCTGTTGGCGGAGGGTTTAGATCCCGCCAAGGCTAAGCAGATCAGGGTACAGATCTGCACCCAGGCAGGTATTTCCGAGCGGACCTTGCGCCGCTACACGGCCCAGTACCGTGAGCAGGGCTTTGACGGCCTGAAGCCGAAAAGCAGAGGCTGCTCTACAGAGCCGGCCATACCGCCTGGGCTCCTTGAGCAAGCCATATTGCTGCGCCGCGAAGTACCCGGCCGCAGCGTGGCTCAGATTATCAAAATTCTCGAGTGGGAAGGGCTGGCTCAGCCGGGGCAGATCAAACGCAGCACCCTGCAGGAGAAACTCGCCCAAAGGGGCTACAGCACCCGGCAGATGAAGACGTACGCCTCCTCCGGCATTGCCGCCAGGCGGTATCAACAAAGGCATCGGAACCAACTTTGGCATTCGGACGTAAAATATGGGCCTTACTTACCCATCGGTGCGGGCGGGACAAAAAAGCAGGTCTATTTGGTAACCTTCTTAGACGATGCCACCCGCTTTATCCTTCACGGGCAGTTTTACCCTGTATTAGATCAAATCATTGTGGAAGACTGCTTCCGCCAGTCCATCCAGAAGTATGGAGTACCGGAATGCGTTTTTTTTGACAATGGTACCCAATACCGGAACAAGTGGATGGCTCGAGCCTGCGCCAAAATGGGCATCCGGCTGCTCTTTGCCAGGCCTTATTCTCCAGAAAGCTCCGGTAAACAAGAGAGATTTAACCGGACCGTTGATGCTTTCTTAAATGAAGTAGCTCTGGAGAAACCGGAAACCTTAGATGAACTCAACCGGCTCTTCTGGGTCTGGCTGGAAGAGTGCTATCAGAACAAACCTCACAGCGCCCTGGAAGGTAAAAGTCCCGAGGCGGCCTACCGCAGCAGTAAAAAAGCATTGAAATTCCTGGCCCCCGAAGTCATCGCCAATGTTTTCCTACACTGTGAAGAGCGAAAGGTTGATAAAGCCGGCTGCATCAGCTTTCAGGGGGAAAAGTACGAAGTTGGCTTAAACTTCATCGGCTGCACAGTAGACGTGATCTATGACCCTGCAGATATTACCCAGCTGACCATTGAGTATGAAAATCACCCGTCCTGGACAGCCAAGAAGCTCATCATCGGAGAGAGAACCGGGCCGCGGCTCAAACTGCCGCCCCACCTTTTGCCCCACCCTGCTGAAAGGTCAAGGCTGCTTAGCGCTGCCTTAAAACAAAATGAAGAGCGCCAGGCACGCCAGATACCTGCCGTAACCTACCGCAGGGCAGGAAAGGACGGTGCGAAAGATGATTGAGGCTTTCTACGAACTGTCCCATACGCCCTTTACCAGGGATATCCCTACTACCGAGCTGTACCTTTCTGTGATGATGGAGGAGGTCTTAGGCCGTCTCGAACACGCTGCAAAAAGACAGCTTTTTGCCGTGATGACCGGCGACTGCGGTACCGGCAAGACAACCATTATTCGCAAGTTAAAAGACAGCCTGGACCCGCGTGAGTTTATGCTGTTGTATCTGGCGGACTCCAAGCTAACCCCGAGACATTTCTACAAGGGTCTTTTAGAACAGCTGGGCTGCGAGGCCAAGTTCTACCGCGGGGACGCCAAACGGCAGCTGCACCGGGAGATCGAAATGATGAAAGGGATTTACCACATGCAGCCTGTTGTAGTTGTCGATGAGGCCCATCTTCTGGACCGGGAGATGCTCGAGGAGGTCCGCTTTCTGCTCAATTTCAAAATGGATTCACTCAGCCCCATGGCTTTGATCCTCGTCGGGCAAAACGAACTTATGGACAAGCTAAAGCTTAAGGTTTACGGCGCCATCCGGCAGCGCATTGATCTTCAGTGCAAACTGCCGCACTTGGACCGGGCTCAGGTAGGCGAGTACATCAAACGGCATCTGACTTACGCCGGCGCCAATCATGAAATATTCTCCGATGCGGCGGTAGATGAAGTTTACCGTTTTGCCAATGGGGCAGCCAGGCTGGTAAACAAGCTCTGTACACACTGCATGCTCTATGGAGCACAGAACGGCCGCCGCATCATTGATGACCACATGGTCAAGCTGGTAATCGATGGGGAATTTCTCTAATCGGAGGGCAAACATGGATACCTTAAGCTGCAATGTAGACAAAAAACAACTTCTCGACATCTTGGCGCTTTTGCTCTGGGGGGAGAAAGATTCTGAACTAAGCCCTTTTGACATCAAGTTCGTAAAAAGGCTTTACAAAGAAATCCTGGCTGATCTAAAAAGCCAAATTGCATCCAGGCATAGCACCCTTGATGATTACAAAACCCTCAACATGAGATGCCGGGACCTAAGTGATTTGTACTTTTTAGAAAAGCGGCTGGAGTTGATCGAGGAGAGTTTAGCAGAAAAAAGATAACTCAAAACCCCCTAGGGAAATTGCTGAGCTAGTAATGCCCCAGGGGGTATTTTGTCAGCATTCCGTCAAACCAAGGACATTTAACACCGTCTATCTCTGGACATTATGCATTAGCAGCTACCCTGCAGAGCTCTCTGTTGCCGACTTAAAAGAGGCCAACT
>JAJBAY010000120.1 GCA_020532515.1 Candidatus Cloacimonadota bacterium
ACATTGTACTCGCACGCAAATACAGGCCGCAGAGCTTCTCGGAAGTTTATGCGCAGGATCATGTGACCAAGATCCTGCAGAGCGCCATCGCGTCCAAAAGGATCGCCCACGCCTATTTATTTAGCGGACCCCGAGGTGTGGGGAAGACCTCGCTGGCGCGGATTATGGCCAAAAGCCTGAATTGCGAACATGGGCCTACCACTCAGCCCTGTAACAAGTGTACGAATTGTGTGGAGATCACCAGCGGTGTATCCCCTGATGTGATCGAGATTGACGGTGCCAGCAATACCGGTGTGGGTGCTATTCGTGATTTGCAGCTCGAATTGATGTATGCCGCCAGCGGCGCCCAATACAAGATTTATATCATAGACGAAGTGCACATGCTCTCCACCAGCGCCTTTAACGCTCTGCTCAAGACCCTGGAAGAACCGCCGGATAACGTGATCTTCATATTTGCCACCACAGAGCCGCACAAGGTGCTGCCTACCATCCTTTCCCGTTGCCAGAGATACGATTTCAAGCGTATTCCCGTGGATGCGATCGTGGCCCGGATGAAGGATATCTGCCAGCAAGAAGGCATCAAAATGGATGAAGAATCCATGTACCTCATCGCCCGTAAAGCCGATGGAGGCATGCGCGATGCCCTTTCTCTGTTGGATCAGGCCATCAGCTATTGTGCCAATGATATCAGCATCGAACAGGTGCGACAGATCTTTGGCATGATTCCCAATCAGGTTTATCACGATTTTATGCAAATGATCAAAGCCCACGACAGCCAAAACCTGATCATCGAGCTGCACAATATATTCGAAGAAGGCACGGATCTGCAAGAGTTTATCGCCAATATGCTGGAGTATCTGAGGATAGTCCTGCTTTCCAAACTGGGCATCAAGATCAAGGACATCAGCCTTGAAGAAATGCCGCTTTTTGCAGAAATAGCCCAGCTCTTCAGCCAGAACGATCTACTATATATCATGAGCCAATTGATGCAGACCAATGCCGATATCAGGCACAGCAACAACCCCTATCTGCTCATAGAAGCCATGATGATCAAGCTCTCTCGCCTGGATGATATCGATGAAATCAGTGAACTCATCGCGAGCCTGAAAAGCACCGGTTTTAGCCCTTCTGTGGCAGCTTCTCCGATAGCAAATAGACTTGCTGCCAAACCCATCGAAACGCAACCCGAACGCTGTACCAAGGCCAAAGAACAGCCCGAAATCACGAAGCTGGAATTTAGTGAAGCATCCCTGCGCGAAAATTGGGAAGCACTGATCAACCGGATGAAGAAAATCAGCCTGGGAACCGGTTTGGCCTTTAAGGAAGCAGAATTGATCAAGGCTGGCGTGAATTCCATCAGCCTGAAGCTCCAGACTCAAAACAAGATCGATACCTTCAACAACAATATGGAGCAGATCGAAAAGACGCTCGAAGATGTATTTGGCAAGCCTATCCGCATCAATCTGGAATTGGAGCAAACCGAGTCTCCCACCATGGTGCATATCGTACGCAAAAACATCGATGATATAAAAAAGGAAAACCCCGAACTGGCCAGTTTTATAGAACAAACTGAAGCGAGGTTGATCTGATCTTTAGTATTATCTTCGCCGTCCTGAGCCTGGCTTACCTGTACTTTCTGATCTGGGTGGAAATCGGACTCAGGCGCAGCCTGCACAAAAACGACAATCTGCCTTCAGAGCCAGAGCCCATCTCTGTGATCGTAGCAGCCAGAAATGAAGCTCACAATCTGCCGGGTCTGCTCACCTCCATAGCGCAATTGGAAAGCATCGATGCGGATTATGAAGTGATCATCGTGAATGACCATTCCACCGATGAGAGCCTGAAGATTCTGCGGAATTGGGAAGGTCAATTTGGCATTAGAGTAATAGATTTCCAGGACGAGATTCCTGGTTATGTAGGCAAAAAGGCCGCTTTGCAAAAGGGGATAGAGGCCGCACAGTATGATGTATTGGCCTTTACGGATGCGGATTGCCAGGTTTCGCCCACTTGGTTGATCGGGATATCTCACGTGTTGAGACCGGATCTGGACTACATTTTGGGCTATGGCACCATATACCGCGGTGTCGGGGATACGGATCTCAGACTGGTGAATTTTGAACGTAGTATTTACTATGCTTTGGCCGCAGCGGGTTTGGGTTGGAAAAAGCCCATCACTTCCTCTGCTTGTAACCATATCTACCGCAAGTCTCTATTTGAAAAGGCCGGTGGCTTTGAAGGCATCAGCCATATCGCCAGTGGGGATGATGATCTGCTTTTGATGAAGATGATGCCCTATATCAGAAAGGCTATTTACAATCCCGCCCCACAGATGCAGGTTGATTGCTATGAAGGCAAAAACATCGTTAAAGCGTATTACAAGAACATTCGGCGCGCCTCCAAATTCCGCTATCATCCGCCTTATGTCAAGGCTCTTTCCGCTTTTATATTTGTCTATTTTGCTTTGTTTTATGTGGCTTTAATCAGGCTCTTTACAGGAAGTGGAGACATCCTGCTGCTCTGCATGATCATGGCCAAGTTTCTCACCGAGCTACACCTCAGCCAGACTCATTTGGCCATGGCGCACAAGACCCATATCGGCATTTTATACTTCCCGCAGATCTTCGTCTTTCCTCTGCAGTTTATCTACTACGCCATTCGTGGCACCCTGGGCAAGTATCGCTGGAAGTAATCCCTGCCAGGCCCCTGTCACATGGTTTGCTGTGTTTTGCTAGATCGTCTCAGGTACAGCTTATTGAATCAATAAGCCTCTTTTCAGGATGGTGCTCAGGGTCAATTTCCATTCTTCCCATACTTTTTCGTCGTGAAAATCCCTTTCATTGATCATTGAGATCAAGGGAGCCAGGTAGATAGCGCTATATCCGATTGCCAGGAGGCATTCGCGCACCGCTTCGATAGGCAGGCTCACGGCTTTACCGCTTTTCACTGCCGCAATATAAGCATCGTGGAAATGAAGATTCGCGCCCAGTGGTCCATGTTCTGATACATCTTTAAGAGCTCTTCTTAAATGGATGGCACCCTCTGCTATCTCCCGGCGCAATAGTGAAGCCCACTGAGGATTGGCGCGCATTACTTCCATCAGGCGGATGGGAGTATCGATCAGCATCTCTTCCTGAGATATATCTGTAGGGATATCGCTAAAAATCACCGCCAGCATTGTCATGCCTTCATATTTCAGCACAGCCTCATACAAGTTTTCTTTACTGCCAAAATAGTAGTGCAGCATTACCTGTTTCACGCCTGCAAGATTCGCAATAGCTCTAGTCGTGGTCTCTTTAAAGCCATGTTCCGAAAACAATTGTGTCGCCGCCATAAATATCTTGCCAGGGGGCGTATCGGGATCCGGGGGAAGGGGAATATCGATTGCTGCAATATATGTATTGGTTTTGTCTTCATCTCCATTTGTTTTTGCAGTAGGAGCGTATTTCAGTACTGTCGTATGTATTTCTGTCGTCATAACTATGGCCTCCACCATGTAATCCTTATCAAAAATAAGAAGCTACCTCTTTTTACTAGACTATGTCGTACGACAATGTCTATATACAATATCAGCCCTTTCAAAGGAAAAGCAAATTAAAAGTTCTCCAAATCAAGAATATAGTTGAAATCTTGCCTTTTTCTGACCTATGGCACCAACGAGCCATCTATGCTCTGTCTTAGCAGCAAAACACAGGTATGCGGCTATTCATCTAGCTCTTGAAAGTTTTCGTTGAGCCCTGGGACAGCTTAGTGTATTTTTTATAATATTCAATCGCTTAGCAAGTGAAAAAATGAAATAAAGATTTGCTTTATTGGCGAACTGCGTTATCCTTTCGAGAGGTACTGTCAATAGATAGTATCAGCAGCTCACATCCCCCCGTTTTTTAAACAGGGTATGATAAGTTGGTTTCCTTCTTGCCATTTCCCTTTGTAAGGATCAATATTGTACCTTGTCACAGAACTAAAACAAGTCTCAATGAGCATGGATAATCG
>JAJBAY010000027.1 GCA_020532515.1 Candidatus Cloacimonadota bacterium
AAAGAACTTGACCTAAGAAAGAAATATGAGGTCCCATGAAGGAGGATTTTTACATGAAATTGGAAGGAAAAGTGGTAATCGCCCAAGGCGGAGGACCCACTGCAGTGATCAATCAATCCCTGGTAGGGGCAGCCCTGGAAGCCCGCAAATTCGCTCAGGTGACCCGGGTCTATGGCGCTCTGCACGGGGTGCAAGGCATCGTGAATGAAGATTTTGTAGATCTCACCCAGGAAACCACTCACAACCTCGAGCAAGTAGCAGATACACCATCTAGCGCGCTCCTATCCACCCGGGACAAACCGGATGAAGCTTATTGCAAAGAGATCTTTAAAGTGCTGAAGGCTCATGAAGTGCGCTACTTTTTCTATATAGGTGGAAATGACTCCTCGGATACCGTGAGAATCGTGAACGAACAGGCGCAATTGGCAGAATATGAATTCCGCGCCATCCACATCCCCAAGACCATAGACAACGATCTGGTGCTCAGCGATCATACTCCCGGTTATGGCTCTGCAGCCCGCTTTGTGGCTTCTGCCTTTGCCGGAGTGAATCTGGACAATCGCGCTCTACCGGGAGTATATATCGGTGTGGTGATGGGGCGTCATGCCGGATTCCTCGCCGCCGCTTCCGCTCTGGGGCAAAAGTATTCCGATGATGGCCCGCATCTGATCTATCTGCCGGAACGCTCGTTTAGCAAAGACAAATTCATCAAAGACGTGCAGAAGGTTTATGATCAGTATGGCCGCTGCATTGTGGCTGTATCTGAGGGCATTATGGATGAAGACGGCACGCCAGTGATCGCCAAACTTACCAAAAATGTTGAACACGATGCGCATGGCAATGTCCAGCTTTCCGGAACCGGTATGCTGGGCGACAAGCTCTGTGATCTGATCCGTGAAAGAACCAAGATCAAGCGCGTGCGTAGCGATACTTTTGGCTATTTGCAACGCTCCTTCTTGGGCTGCGTATCCGATGTGGACCAGCGTGAGGCCCGGGAAGTGGGTGAACGTGCAGCGCATTACGCCATCTGGTACAATCTGGATGGGTCTATTTCGATTCAGCGCACCGGCTACTATTCCGTGAATTACCGTTTGGAGAAGCTGGAAGATGTGGCCAGAAAGACCCGCCTGATGCCGGATAATTTCATCAATGCAGCAGGCAATGGTGTTACCGATGATTTCCGCTACTATCTGCGTCCGCTCTTGGGTTCCGGCTATCCGGCCCCGCATAGATTGCGCGCTCCCAAAGTGGGGAAAGTGCTTAGCTTAGATAATTGATAGACTGAATAACACTAAAGCGTAGGCCTCGCGCCTACGCTTTTTTTGTGCGCAGAATGCACATGGCCAGAGCGCCCAGACATAAGCCCTCAGCTTCCTGTTTAACCTGGTTTTCACTAAACAGGATCTCTGCGGAGCTATCGACAATCTTGTCCTGCCGGCTGAGATTGATGGCGCAGAGCAGGCTACCCGAGTCATTGTAACGGCGATACAGGATCAGGTCCCGGGTGGATTTCTCAAAGCTGAATTCACCCTCATATAACAGGCTTTCCTCTTTGCGTAAATGCACCAGGCAGATATAGAAATCCCGCAAAGACTGAGCCGCTAGATCTTCTTCCCACTTCCAATTAAAGGGACGGCGATTGTCTGGATCCTTCCCCCCGCTCATGGCTATTTCATCTCCATAATAGATATGAGGAATGCCCACAAAGGTCATTTGGAAGAACACTGCTTGTTTCAGCTTGTGAATGTCTCCCTTGGCCAGCTTCATGATTCTTTGGGTATCGTGACTGCCCAGAAGGTTCATCATCACCTGCGTGGCATGCTGAGGATAGGCTGCCAAACCTTGCTCGATGCGCCCAATGAAATTCTGCTTTGAGATCAGGCCTTGGACAAAGAATTCCAGGGCGGGATTCTTGAAATAAGCGTAATTCATCACGGAATCGAAGTAGCGCTCTGAGATCCAGGCTTTGGCATTGTTCCAGATTTCTCCCACCAGCCAGGCTTCTGGTTTCAGTTCCTTTATCCGCTGGCGGAAGAGCTGCCAAAACCACCAGGGCACTTCATCCGGCACATCCAGACGGAAGCCATCAATCCCAATTTCAGATATCCACCAGGAGCTGGCTTCCAGCACGTGGTTTACGAGCACCCAATTGACCTCTGCATTATTGATATCACGGATATAATTCTCATAAGGATGCTGGCGGGAAAGGTCGTAATTCAGGTCTGGCATATCTTTGATGCCCCACCAGGATTGATAATAATCGCGAGGTTTGAAGTCTTTGGGCAGAGGATCCGGCAGTGGCCATTTATACCAATCATACCAGTTCCAGTAGGGTGAGCTTTCACCTTTTTCTACTGTATCACGGAATGCCCAAAAGCTTTCTCCGCTGTGATTGAAGGCCACATCAAGGATGACTCTGATGCCTTTTTCATGCAGCAGATCGACCAATTCTTTGAGCTCTTCCTTGCTACCAAAATGGGGGTCTACCTTCATGAAATTGGCGGCATCGTATTTGTGATTGGACTTCGCCTCCCACAGGGGATTGAAGTAGATCAGATTGACGCCCAGGCTGCACAGGTAATCCAGCTTTTGCCTTACCCCGGCGATATCGCCTCCGTAAAAACTCCACCAATCCGGCCTGCCTTCCGGCAGATAAGGGCTTTGTTTGAGACCCTTGATATCATACCAATCTTCCACAAAGTGGAAATACTCTTTATTGGCGGGCAAATACTTACCCTCAGCAGGTTTTTCGCGGCTCGTCTGGTAATAGTCTTCCGAAAAGTCCTGATCGTTGCCTTTGTCGCCATTGTAAAAGCGATCCATAAAGATCTGATACACCACAGAGGATTTTAACCAGCCGGGAATCTCAAATACAGGATAAGAAGCGGGATCTACCACAATGAGCGAAGTATCCGGTGGGCCCAGAGCAAAGCCTTGCAGATTCAGATAGATGACCTTATCCAGATGCTGGATGCGGACATAAAACCTCCTGGCTTTATCCAGCTTCAAAGTGCGGTGCCAGACCATCTGCCCGGAGCTTTGCCCCAGAGGATAAAGCTGAACGCTGTGATCCGAGAAATGCAGGCTTAGCTGATCCGCAAAATTTGGATACCAGCTAAAGCGCAGTTCCAGAGTGTCCCCACTGGGACGGTGACAATTGATAAAGGAGCGGGCATCCAGGCCTTCAGCTCTGGCCAAAGCCTCTTCCCAACTCTTTGGTGAAACATCCTTCTGCACTACTATGAGGGAGTTTTCTCCCCCAAAGGGATCGCCCTCGGTCAGTTCATTGGCTGGGTCTGTCTTCCACACCCCATCCACGATGAATTTATAGCGATAGCGCCCGGGTTTGAGATCAAAATCTATCAGATACAGTCCGCCGAAGTCTTGTAAGGAAAGAATCTTCCAATGGGTAAAGTCTCCCGCGATACCCACTTCATATTGCCCTGCGGTAAGGGCCTGATAGGTAAATCTTATGTGCATAGCCTAGGCACCTTTGCTGGTTTTCCGGAGCTTTTTCTTGGGCTTAGGCTCCTCTTGATATCCTATTTCCCGGTCATAATGTATTTTCAGGAACTCACCTGTAGCGCTGTCTTCGCATTCGATGATATCTTCCGGAGTACCTGTCGCCAGGATATAACCGCCCTTGGCTCCCCCTTCCGGACCCAGATCGATGATCCAATCGGCGGATTTGATCACATCCAGATTGTGCTCTATCACCACCACGGTATTGCCCATGGCCACGAACTTTTTCAGCACCTTGAGCAGCTTATTGATATCGTCAAAATGCAGCCCCGTAGTAGGTTCATCCAAAAGATACAGGGTGCTGCCGGTGGAAGGACGGCTGAGTTCCCTGGAAAGCTTGATCCTCTGAGCCTCGCCTCCGGATAGCGTGGTAGAAGCTTGTCCCAGTTTCATATAATCCAGCCCCACTTGGTGCAAAGTCATGAGTTTCTTACGGATGGAGGGAATGGCATCAAAGAATTCGATGGCTTCCTGCACGTCCATATCCAAGACCTCGGCAATGTTCTTCCCTTTGTAGCGCACGTTCAAGGTCTCCTGATTGTAGCGTTTGCCTTTGCAGACCTCGCAAGTTACATAGATATCAGCCATAAAGTGCATCTCGATCTGCCGCACTCCAGCACCTTCACAAGCTTCACAGCGGCCACCTTTTACGTTGAAAGAAAAGCGTCCCGGCTTGTAACCCCTCAGTTTGGAGCCTGGCAATTCGGCAAAGAGAGTGCGGATTGTATCAAAGAGTTTGATATAGGTGCAGGGATTGCTGCGGGGGGTACGTCCGATGGGCTGTTGATCGATGTTGATCACTTTATCGATATGCTCCAATCCGGTGATTTCCTTCACCTTGCCCACCTTCTGGGACGAGCGGAAGAAATGATTGTTCAGATATGGCGATAGGGTCTGATTGATCAAAGAACTCTTTCCACTACCCGAAACACCTGTGATGCAGACGAATAAGCCAATAGGAATATCGACATTGATATTCTTCAAATTGTTCTGCTGCGCATCTTTGATAGAGATGAGGCGCGCATCTGCTTTGGTACGTTTGGCAGGTATCGGGATGCACATGCGTCCGGCCAGGTAGGCACCAGTAATGGATTCAGGGGTGTTTTTGATATCCTCTATACTCCCCTGTGCCACGATCTTGCCGCCATAGATACCCGCATTGGGTCCAAAATCCACAATCTGATCTGCACTGCGGATGGTATCTTCATCATGCTCCACCACTATCACTGAATTGCCCAGATCCCGAAGCTGCTGCAGCATATTCAACAGTTTGGCATTGTCTCTTTGATGCAGGCCGATGGAGGGCTCATCCAAAATATACATCACGCCCACGAGTTGTGAACCGATCTGGCTGGCCAGGCGGATGCGTTGAGATTCTCCTCCGGACAGGGTGGGAGAGCGCCGATCCAGAGAAAGATAATGCAAGCCCACCGCATTCAAAAAGCCCAAGCGGGCTTTGATCTCTTTTAAGATCTCTGCGGCGATGATGAGTTTATTACCAGCAAGTTCCAGCTTTTCGAAAAACATCAGGGCATCTTCCACGCTCAAAGCGGTGATCTCGCCAATGCCTTTTTCTCCCAGCTTGACCGCCATGGAAGCAGGCTTGAGCCGGCTGCCATCGCAATCCGGACAGTTTTTGTCGCTGATATATTGCAAATAGTAGCGGCGCATATCTTCGGATTCCGTCTCATGCATACGCCGTTTAAGCTGTGGGATAATCCCTTCAAAGCTTGTCATATAAGAGCCACTGCCGCGCACATTCTGCCAGGCAATTTTGAACTTTCGCCCCTTGGAGCCATGTAAAATCAGTTGTTTGACGAGGTCCGGAAGCTCGCTCCAGGGCACATCCAGGGAAAAGCCGTAAGCCGAGGCCAGATTACTAACCATACTCAGAGTCCAGCTTGATTTTTTCTGGATCAAAGGCCCCCAAGGCACCACTGCACCTTCCATGATGCTGCGCTGGGGATCCGGAACGATTAGATCAGGATCAAATTCCAGTTTGTAGCCCAGACCGTTGCAGGAGGGGCAGGCTCCGATGGGACTATTGAAGGAAAAACTCTGCGGGCTCAGCTCTTCATAGCCGATGTTGCACTTTGCGCAGGAATTTTGGGCGGAGAGAATATCCTGTTCACCCTGATCCGGATAATCAATCTTGATCATACCATCCGCGAGCTTCAAAGCCAATTCCAGAGAATCCGCCATCCGGCTCTGGATCTCATCCTTGATCACCAGACGATCTACCACTACATCGATGGTGTGTTTGCTCTTTTTATCCAGGACGATTTCTTCATCCAGATTGCGGGATACGCCATTGATCATCACCCGCACAAAGCCTTCACTGCGTAGCTGTTCCAGCTCTTCCTTATGCTCTCCTTTACGATTTTGCACGATGGGCGCCAGGATCTGCAGCTTGGTGCCTTCGGGATTTTGCATGAGATGCTCCACCATCTGATCCACGGTTTCAGAGCCCACGGGCTCGCCGCACTGATAGCAATATTGCTGGCCTATCCGTGCAAAAAGTACGCGCAGATAGTCATAGATCTCGGTCACGGTGCCCACAGTGGAGCGGGGGTTCTTGCTGCTGGCTTTTTGCTCGATCGAAATCGCCGGAGACAGACCTGCGATATAATCTACCTTGGGCTTTTCCATCTGCCCCAAAAACTGTCTGGCATAAGAAGATAGGGATTCCACATAACGCCTCTGCCCCTCTGCATAAAGGGTGTCAAAGGCCAAAGAGCTTTTCCCGCTACCAGATACACCGGTAAAAACCACCAGTTTATTGCGGGGAATTTCCAGATTTATATTCTTTAAGTTGTGCTCGCTGGCACCTTTAATAATGATTTCAGTCTTCAATTTACTACCTCGTTTGGTTCACTAAATTCATGGGCAGAACTTTGTCAAATGGTATTTGATTTCACGAATTATCCTTTGGGGGCCTCTCACAGATTACACAGATTACACGGATGCTTATGGGAATAGTCACATGGATTTCCCGGATTGGACAGATTGCAAGGATTTATACATATTGATCTATAAAATCTGTGAGATCAGTGAGATCTGTGAGAGACCCCCAAAAAACCGAAATCCAAGCAAAAGCTTGACAACAAACCCAAAGCGATAAACTTAGCAGATATGAATGAAGTAAAGAATGTAATAGACCTATACAGGAATGCCACCTACTGTCAAAATTGTGGCGAAAAACTGAAGCTGGCGCAGGACCGCGAAGGCAAAACGCGCGCCCTCTGCCCTGCTTGTGGCTTCATCCTGTACAAGAATCCCATTCCTGCGGTGGCGATCTTTGTGCAAAACGAGGCTGGCGAGATTCTTTTGATCAAGAGAGGCTGCGAGCCCCGAATTGGCATGTGGGCTCTGCCCAGCGGTTATATCGAAATCAATATGTCTCCCGAAGAAAACGCCATTGCCGAAATGCAGGAAGAAACAGGGCTGATCGGCGAGGTAGAACACTGCATAGACTGGTTCTATGGCTATAGCCCCATCTATCTGCGCGTCCTCAGCATAGGCTTCAGGATGAAAGTAGTGGGAGGCAAGCTGCAGGCAGGAGACGACGCTGAAGAGGCCCGGTTTTTCGCTTTGGATGAGCTTCCACCCCTGGCTTTTGATGCCCACCGGCACTTCATAAAGCTGGAAACCGGTTTTGATGCACCATAAGATAAGGAGAATATAATGAAACTTAGATTTTTTGGACACTCAGCCTTTGAGATTGTTACCAAAGCAGGCACCCGGATCCTGATCGATCCCTTTTTGGATGATAACCCGCTCTCACCGGTAAAATCCTCTGAAGTAAGGGCTGATTATATCATCGTGACCCATGCTCATGGCGATCATCTGGGCGATACGCTCAAAATCGCCAGCAAAGACAGCACCGTGATCTGCGTCTTCGAACTGGCCAACTATCTTGCCGGGAAGGGCCTGAATACCCATCCCATGCAGATTGGCGGAGCTTTCGATTTCGATTTTGGCAGGGTGAAATTCACCAAGGCTGAACACGGAAGTGAGACCCCGGATGGCAAATATGCCGGACTGGCGGCAGGCGTGATCCTGACTATAGAAGACAAAACCATCTATCACGCTGGAGACACCGGTATCTTTGGGGATATGAAGCTGATCGCAGAGCTGCAGCCGATAGACTATTTTCTGGCTCCCATCGGGGGCAATTTTACCATGGATATTTCAGACGCAGCCCTGGCCGCATCCTGGATCCGTCCCAAATTGGCGATTCCCATGCATTACAATACTTTCCCGCTCATCGCAGTGAATCCAGAGGATTTTATCACAGCCACAAAGAAATACGGGGTGCAAGCGAGGATCCTAAAGCCGGGTGAGCCCATAGAGCTTTGACAGTTAAAATCGCGATATCCAGTCTTCCTGCTCGTGAAAGCCATTGTCCACGCATATCCTGCCCTTTTCGGCATCCAAAACCACCCTGCGGGCAAAAGACAGACCGCAGGGCCCTCCACCTAATTCTACCCCATGTTTTTCACTAAAAACGGGAAGACCTTATGAACAACAAAATATACATTGTCGGCACCATACACGCGCAAAAGACCAAGCTGATAGAAGAAGAACTGTATCAGCTTTTAGGCGAAATCCGTCCCGATATAGTACTCTTTGAGTTCCCCATCGAAGCTAAAGACCAGATGCTGCAGTGGATCGATGCCAGCATCAAAGCCGGTGGTAGCCTGGAAGCGAGAGTTCTGAAGAGATATATGCAGGATCATCAAATAATCCTGCTGCCCTATGACATAATGGGTAGAAATGACTATTATTTGGACAATAGATTTCCCTTTATCGAAGAAGACCGTGAAACCATCCTGGCAGACCTTTTGCAGAGGCCGGATGTTTCGCCACTCACCCAAACCCTAAATGAGATGAACGATGCCCTCGACAAGATATTTTGGGGAGATTTGGACAATCTATCCTTGAGAGACATAAATAATGCGGATTCCGATAGCCGCGCCAAGCACCACATCGCCCTGAGCCAGGCCATAGATAGAGCCTTGATAGAGCTCACCCCAGAGCTACGGCCTTACCTAAAGACTTATGAGCTTTGGAGTAAATATGAGAATCGTCGGGAAAGAGCCATGGCGCGCAATATTCTGGCCTACAATAATCAATATTCAAATTCCACCATGGTGCTTATCTGTGGATTTTATCATAGATTCACGATTATTGAGCTCCTGAGGAAAGCCAGGGATGCGGATTTCACGCTGATTTCCGATATATTCGGTGCTGAAGAAAGCAGCTCACCCTCCCGGTGATTTACCAATCCGAATGTAAGTGAGCCAAATACAGATCATTTCCCGGTTCTAGGCAGGGGAAATAATGCAACGGGTATCCAGGACGCAGTTCTAGCTGCATCCTGGATCCGTTCCAAATAGATAATATCCATGCCTTACAATACTTTACCATTGATCAAAGTAAACCCAGAGGGTTTTAGCATGGCCACGGCAAAGTATAAAGGGAGCACAAGAAGTCTAAAATCGGGCAAGTCTACAGAGCTTTCAGCGCGGCAATCGCGGCGTCATAATCCGGCTCGTGAGTGATTTCATCCACCAATTGAGTATAGCGAACCTTGCCTGCTTCATCGATCAGAATCACCGCCCGGGCCAGAAGACCGGCCATGGGGCCATCTATCATTTCTATGCCGTATTTTTGGCCAAAATCACGGGAACGCAGATCGGACAGAGTATAGACCTTATCGATCCCTTCCGCCGCACAAAAGCGTTGTAAAGCAAAAGGTAGATCTCTGGAAATGCCCAATATTACTGTGTTCTCCAGAGCGGCAGCCCTTTCATTGAACGTGCGCACGCTGGTGGAGCAGACACCGGTATCTATGGAAGGATAGATGTTCATGAGAATTCTTTTACCCTTATATTCTGCCAGGCTGTGATCGGATAAATCTGTGGCAGTCAGCACAAAGTCTGGCGCCATGCTGCCGATTTTGGGAAGCTCAGCATTCGTATTTACGGGGTTTTCGTGTAATTTAGTTTTAGCCATGATAGGCTCCTTTATTCGTTTATTTTGAGTATAAAGAAAATATAAGCGGATTTTTCAAAATGGCAAACAGGGAGCGGGGTATATTCTCGGAAATTTCCCGTTTCTTGCTGCTTTACCTAATGCGCTTCTAACGCAATTTCGCCTCGAGATGACTTGAGGGAGTGACGTCTCGAGTCGAAGACTTGTTAAAGACAAGTCCGGCAGTAAAGGATGTCCCGTCCCATATAGCGGCATGATTCAACTTAGATCATTCTCACGTTATTTATAACTGCTCCTAATGATCTTTTGCTAACATATATTGAAAAACATCAATACTCCCACTCCTCATGACTCAGCGGGGATTTATTCAACCTGTCCTTCCTTACTCTCCAATCTGGCATGTGTTTATCCATCAGAGCCCTAAAGTTGTCGTTGTGGTGTTTCTCCAGTAGATGCACCAGCTCATGGACGATAATATATTCCAGGCATTCTTCCGGCTTTTTAGCCAGCTCCAGATTGATCCAGATGCGTTTGGCACCGATGTTGCAGGTACCCCATCTGGTTTTCATCTGTTTTATGGCCCAATCATTAATCTGCACTCCGATGATCTCTTGCCACTTTGTCAGCAACGGTTCGACCCGGACTTTCAATCTGACTCTGTACCATTCCTGCATCATAATTGAACGGTGTCCGAAATCTGTGCCAGGCTTTTCGTAGAGGTCGATGTATGTATTGCCCCGCAGTTCTATTTTATTAACACCGGCGTCTGAGATCACATTGAGCAGATAGCGTTTCCCTTCCAGATAGTGGCTTTCACCAGTGATATATTCCAGCTTGGACAAACGTTCTGCCTGTTCAAATTGGGCGATGGCTTTCTTGATCCAGCCAAGTTTGGAAACAATATGCAAACGAATGGTTTCATCATCGAGCTGTTGCGGCACTGCCAACCTGATCCTGCCCGCGGGTGGATATACCCCCAAATGCAGGTTTTTGATATTCTTGCGCACTACCTCAATGGTATATTCGCCTACTGTAATCTGCGGCATATTTAGTATTCCTGCTGATTCTTCACCAGCTCGAAGATTCTGTCCACTTCAGCATTGTCTTTGAGGATGGAGCGAATAGATCTTTTGACTTCCCTTTCCTTAATCAGGTCCCCTCGCCAGTCTGCTTTCTTAGTTATCTTGATGATCTTATCCAATTCCAACGCGAGCTCTTCATCCTGACTGAGGTTATCATATAGCGCTCTTTTTGCAGAAGTATCCAGTTTGGCAGTATAGCGTTCAGAAGTTTCAGGTTTGCGCACTTTCTTGGTCAGTTCGATGATCTTCTGTAGATATTCACGATAGCGAATGGCTGCAGCCTTTCTCTGCTTGATGATCTCATCCAGGAGCGTAGACATCAGTTCAAAATAGATCGGGTTTCCGGGCATTCCGTCAATAATCAATTTGCGAACGTTATTCTCGATGGTCTCTGCGGTGGCTTCTTCGTTATTCTTAATCCCTTCCGGTAGATCATCGATTGCCGCTACGCCTTTCTGGATAATCAAATCCACCAGTCCCAGATTGTCAAAAGCGGTAATCTTAACGCTATCCTCAGCCTGGATATAGGTATCGATCAAATGCCGCATGGCTGGCTCGTACATCTTCAAATCGATATAGTCACCACTGGCCAGCTTGATCACCATGCGCAGATTCTCATAGAACTGCACATCTTTGGCTATCTTCTGTGCTTCCTGCTCATTAAAACCTGCCTCGTCCATTTCCCCGGCAATCTCAGCATAGGCTCTCACCAATGAGGCAGTGGTCTTGTACAATAGCAGCCGTTTCTGTTCGTTTTCTTCCAGATCCTGAGGGTTGTCCGTATTGCCGCAGAAATAGCGGATATAATCTCTTTCTGTTTTGGGTGGTTGCACCGGCTCACAGAGGGCTTTTATTGTTTCCAACACTTCTTCCAGATGCTCTTTGGCTTTTTTAAGCCTATCTTCCAAGAGTCCGGACACATCTTCCGGCTCAAAATTATCAAACGCTCCTGATGTGTAGTCGGTAACCGCTTTGTCCAGTTTGAAAAACAGATCTTTATAATCTATGACATAGCCGTATTCCTTGTCTTCTGTATCGATGCGGTTTACCCTGCAGATCGCCTGAAACAGCCCATGATCCTGCATAAACTTATCGATGTACAGATAGGTGGCACTGGGGGCATCGAACCCCGTGAGCAGCTTATCCACCACGATCAGGAGCTTCATCTGCCCGGGCTCTTCCACAAAGCGCTTCTTGGCTTCGTCCTCAAACACCTCTACCGATTTCCCAGCCAGCATCTTCTGGTAAATCTCATATTTCAGCAAATCATCGGGAATATCGTCATCACCTGAATACTGCTTTTTTATATCATTGATATCGGGAACATAGGATGTAACGATGGCACATTTGTTGAAGCCCTGCTCGATAAAGAGTTGATAGTATTTGCAGGCTTCATAGATGGAGCCTGCCACCAGCAGTGCATTGCCTCTGCCACTGGCAAGACGATCTTTGAGCTCCATATCCAGCAAGATATCTGCCACAATCTTTTCCAAACGGGTGCGTGAACTTAAGACCCTTTGCATGGTGCCCCACCTGCGTTTCAGCTCTGCTCTGGCCAGAGGTTTGAGTCCCTTGGTCTTGGCTTCAAACCACTGGTCTATCTTATCTTCAGAAGTGATATTCTGGTCTATATCCCTGGCTTCATAACGCAGATCCACAATGGCTTTGTCTCGCACCGCCTCATCGAACTTGTAGGTATCGATGTATTTGCCAAAGACTTCCAGAGTAGTCCTTTTATCTTTTCGCAAGAGAGGAGTACCGGTAAAGCCGATGAACATCGCATCAGGCAGGATGGCTTTCAGGGACTTGTGCAGATCGCCGGATTGGCTGCGGTGACACTCATCCACAAAGACATAGAAATTGCCTTTAGCTCTGAAACCTGCCGGCAAATTGCTGAGGATATCAGCAATATAATTCTGATAATCGCCTTCGTCTTTGTTGCGAAACTTATGGATCAGGGAGCAGAGCAGCCAGTTTTGGGTATCACCCAGTTTGTCAATTAAATCGGCTCCGCTTTTTGTGCGGTAAATATCCTCGCTTACGCCTTTGAATACCTTTTCGATCTGCTTATCCAATTCATCCCGGTCGGTGATTATCAATACTCTGGAATCTGTAATGTTCTCTCTGATCCACTTTGCCAGCCACACCATGATCAAACTCTTGCCGCTACCCTGAGTGTGCCAGATGATGCCGCCTTCGCGTTTTTTGATGCTTGCCTGAGCAGATCTTACAGCATTGTATTGATTGTGTCGGCACAGCTTTTTGGTGCCGCTGTCAAATACGATAAAATCGTGAATCAGCTCCAGAAAGCGTTCTTTACTACACAGTGCCAGGATGTGTCCATCCAAAGAGCTTTCAATTTCACCCTTTTCTTTCCATTTCAGATAATACTTCTCTTTGGTCTCTATCGTGCCAAAGCGTAAGCCTTCGCTGTCGTTACCCGCCATTACAAACTGCATGGTGGAAAAGAACTGCTTGATAAACTCCGGTTTTTGGCTATCGATATTTTGTCGGATACCTTCCGCCACGGATACTGTGCTGCGTTTGAGCTCCAGCACTCCCAGAGCGATTCCGTTTACATAGATCACAAGGTCCGGGCGTTTATTATGCACACCTCGCACAGTCACCTCTTCAGCGATGGCAAAATGGTTCTGCTCGGGATGATGCCAGTCGATCAGCTCCACAGTTTGGCTGTTCTCACCCAATTCGGGCTTGATCTGGATGCCATAACGGAGCAAAGTATAAACTTCCTTATTGATATCGTAAAGGGTCTTATTTTGGGCATAAGCAGTCTTGTTCAGCTCATAGATTGCTTTGCTGATCAGATCGGCAGAGTATCCACGCTTGCTTAAATATGCGCTGAGATACTTTTCTTCAATGGCTTGGTTATCTTCCCGGTCTTGCCAATCTCCCAAGTATTCGTAATGCAAGTCATCTTGAAAGAGTTTTACGATACGGCTTTGTGTTTTCCGTTCTATTTGTCCTAAATCTGTCATAGCGCTTTATCCTCTGCCCGGATTTAATGTTAAATATCTGGTATCCGGTTAATTAAACGTACCATTGCTATACCTGTAATAGCCTTCCAGAAAACAGTCGGCCTCCATCATATCCTTGAGGCCAAAACTTTCCCGAACATGCTGGATCAACTGACAGAATCTGGCATAGTCCTTTCCCGTGAACGATGCCACATTCCCCTTGATATGCGTCCCGACGATGTGTTTTAAAGGCGTGTGTGAGGCATTATTCAGGATGGCATAATCGTAGGGATTGTAGGTTATCATCACTTCAGTGAGTACATTGAATCCCACTCCGGGAATATCCCGGATGATCCTTCTGCCTTTATCGAAGAGTTCTTCGGGCTCAGCAGAGCAATTATCACGGATTGTTTTCGCCAGCTTCTGGAAAGCTATGCCCTTATCCTCGTACTTAGCCTTTTGCCTCCATAATCCATTGCTGCCCCACAATCTGGCCTTCCCGGTAACCAGTTTATGCATCAATGTGGCAAAATCCTGATGATTTACATGATCCATTTCACAAAACTGGTCCAAGAGTCTTTTTGCTTCAGCGTAGTTATCTCCTCTATAAATAAAGAAGTCCCGGTAAAAATCATCACCATGATTATCATAGTATTTCCGTAACTTATCGAGCTTTACCACAAGGTTCAAGTCTTTGCTGCCGGGCTTACGGATCACCTCATATTTGGTGGGTTTCTGCTCATTAAAGAACGTTTTATAGTCTTCGATCATCTCTTCGGTGACCACCCTGGATCCGGACAGCAGTTTGTCCCAGTAGGTGTTTATCTCGCTGGCAAAATCGCATTTTGGTTTGCCTTGATAGTGTACGGAACATTCATTGTTGTTGTTCAGACCTCCTCCGCTCAGGTTGGCAGAGCCAATGATTACTTCCAGCGATCCTTCTTTGGAAAAGCTGTACAGCTTGGGGTTAAACATTGTTTTCTCGTTCTCTGCCAAACGCAGTTCGCATTTAGTACCCAGGAACATGGTCCAGATCGCTTCCAATGCTTCCGGTTCGGTTTTCCCGTAATCTGTTCCGGTGATTATGCTTACTTTCTTGCCTTCCTGAATTGCAGCCACCAGGGAACTGCGGATCAAGATCAAGCCGGACAATTTCATGAATGAAACGGCTATCCTGACCTCCTTAGCATCCTTGAAACATTTGTTTAATACACTTTCAAGCCGTGTGTCGCCTTCGTTTAATAATAGCTTTATCATATCAGTCTAATCCTCCCAGTTAATAGTTCTTGCATCATGCCTTCTTTGATGAGGCGGTATTTGGATAGTTGTTGGGTTAATGCTTTTATTTCGGAGTCCATTGATTCTAAAACGTCTGAGATAGCTTTCTGTTCTTCTGAACTTGGCATTATTACTTCTAAATGACGGTATTCAGAAAGATAATAACGTTTATGCCCTCCAAGCGAAAACTTAATTAACTTCATAAGTCCATGAATGAAGCGCAAATCATCTGCTCGATGTTTTGTCCTGAGTATCTTAATAGCAGATGACTTGACCTTAAAAGGGAAAGACACGAACTTGCTGTCGGTGGTAAAATCATCAAATATTATTGCTGGCAGGTTGCTGCATATTCCATCTGCACATTTTGCATAGCCCAGTATAAATGACTTATTTGCAGTTAGTACTGGCACAGACCCTATGTTCTCTAGATCGGTATCCCAATGAATGTATTTGTCAGGTCGCTCATAGCTAAAGATATCATCTATTGTTTTTGTCTCCCACTTCCCGCTAAATCCGGGAAGGCGTTTCTTGCCAGTCAGCAGTTCTTGCATGGCTCCCTGTTTGATCAGCTTTTTCTTGCCTATTAGCTTTTCAAGGGATGTGATGAGGGAGTCGATGTCGGAGAGCAAGCCAGAGATGCATCGTTGCTCATCAAGAGATGTGGGGGAAGGAAATCTTAGTAAACGAATCTTTTCAAGAGTCAATCTGGTTATAGCATTACCGGACATCAGTCCCCTTATCCGATTTTGGCCCAGATCAGAAAGTATTTGATACATGAAGTATTGTGGATGGTAAATGCTGATATGAAACCTCAACATAGCTACGCTTGATAACAAGCTGAACTCCTCATCCAGGTCATTCATGGCTGCATTCCCAGTATTAACACCATCTTTTGTTAATAACAAATCACCGACTTTCACATCACATCTTTTGTATATATTTCTATGCTGTAATGCGTCAATTCTAGATACGTCAGATAGATCTAGGTGCCCTATGGCTATGTTCTTAGATGTGATATAATAGTAATCATTTCCACCTGGTTTAGGCGAAAAATGTGTGCCATCCTGGATTTTGATACAAACGTCATTAAGCGAGACAACATTCCAATCTTCCGGAATCACCCCAACCTCTGTCATTTTGTATCCCGGTTTCACATCGACTCCGTAGGGGCTTTCGGTTGAAAGCCCTTAATGGCGAATATTATGCCTATGCCTGTATATTTGGGCGTTAGGCCCAACGCCCCTACATTGCCTACGCGGTTGTTTTGGGCGTTAGGCCCAACGCCCCTACATTTCATTGTTTCCATGTGAATCCCATTTTGGCAAGGTGTGCTTCGACCTTTTTGGTTAAATCGCTGACGCTTTGCTCAAGCTCCGGCATGGTTTGCGCGTAGCGTTCCGCCAATTCCTTGATGCGGGTGGTGAGGCGATGCGAGACCATATCCAGGGCGGATTCTACTTCCTCGCTTATCTTTGTCAGCCATTTATCTTCCACGATCAGGGTTTTAATCTCGGCTTCGCTGAGCTGTTTATATTTTGCTTCTACTTGAGCGTCCAGTACTTTGATAGCGCGTTTGATGTCTGATTTCAGCAAGGCATCGTTCACAATCACATATAGATAGCCCATCAGAGATTGCAGTTCATCAGCGCAATCTTTATCGCCCCCGATGGCCTTGATTCTGCTCTGGATCAGGGCCTTGGTGATTTTGCCCTTATCGTTGCGGACTTCGGCAAAGGGGTCATCATCCTCGCTTTGTTCTTCATCCAGCAGATCCATCTGGCGGGTTAATCCGTCTTTTCGAACTTCCATTTTATCAATCTTGCTTTGCTCAGCCTGATAATAGCGGCTAATGATCAGCTCAGCCGGAATCAAGTCTTTATCTGCCTTCCAGCCCTCCACCACTATCATATACACATCGTCCTGCATGACATCTGCCCAATACTGCATCAAGATCTGATAGATCTCGTAGGCATTTATCAAGGTATTGGACTTGAAAGAGCCAAGCAGGGCTTCTGAGATCTGGCTGATGATCTGCTTGGGTTTGTCTCCTGGTTCAATTGCTTTCAGACAATTAGCAGTCTCAGTTTTCCACTTATCGTAATGGATATTGGTGTCATCTTTGAAGCGGATAAACTCAGGATCCGCCAATACCGTCTGCTGCAGTTCCTGGGGCTTTATGCTCAGTTTCATATAGCCCTCTCTGCCATAAGCGCCAAAGAGCTTGCCTTTAAGCTCTGGAAATACCTTCCAGTACTCCTGCAGGGCATCTATGTCCCGGCCTGGAATGCCGCCTTTCAAATGAGCTTCAATGTCCTGCAGTTCCTCCGCTTCGCTGCTGTCGATATAGCGGGGGATATTGAGGTTATATTCATTCTTCTCAATCTCTGCAACCGGCACCAAACGGGAGTATTTGGCTAATTCCTTTTGATTGTTGAACATATCTACGATCTTGTGAATATCTTGCTCCCGCAGGCGGTTTTTATTGCCGTCCTTGGTAAAGCCCGTGCTGGCATCGATGAAGAAGATGGACTTCCGATTCGCTGCATCCTCTTTATCGATCACAATGATGCAAGCCGGTATGCCCGTGCCATAAAAGAGGTTGGGTGGCAGGCCGATGATGCCCTTGATGTATCCACGCTTTATGATATTCTGCCGGATCACACCTTCAGAACCACCCCGAAACAGCACTCCATGAGGTAGAATGATGGCACCTTTGCCGGTGCTTTTCAAGCTCTTGATCAGATGCAAGAGGAAAGCATAATCGCCATTCTTGTTGGGAGGAATGCCAAAACCATCGAAACGATTAAACTCATCATGTTCAGGATCGAGTCCATTACGCCAATTCTTGTCGGAAAAGGGGGGATTGGCCACGGCAAAGTCAAAAGCTTTCAGCGTGCCATCTGCATTCTTAAAATAAGGTGTAGAAAGGGTATTGTCCTGATAAATCACTGCGGTGGGAATATCGTGCAGGATCATATTCATCTTCGCCAGACCTGCCATCGAGATATCAATTTCCTGGCCAAAGACCGAGATATCCACATTGGCTTCGGATGCGGCTTTGATCAGCAGTGAGCCGGAGCCACAAGTAGGGTCATAAACAGTCTGGCTGGCTCTGGTGGCTGCACTGATGCCTATTACCTTGCTCATTACTCTGGAGACTTCCGCAGGTGTATAAAATTGCCCCTTGCTTTTGCCTGATTGGACCGCGAAGTTCTTCATCAGATATTCGTAGGCATCACCCAAAAGGTCATCACCTTCGGCACGGTTTCTGCTGAAATCCAGCTCCGGTTTTTCAAAGATGGCTACCAAATTGGAAAGGCGTTCTACCATAGCCTTGCCCTTGCCCAGTTTATCACTATCGTTGAAATCGGTGACATCGATTACGCCTTTCAGATTGTTCGCATCAGCCAGACGTCCGATAATTTTATTGATCTCATCCCCGATCTTTTCTTTGCCCTTCCAATAGGACATATCCGCAAAGGAGCCACCCTTACCGGGTTCATCACTTGTGGGGATTACAATTAAAGCGTCAGGGTCATTGCCATATTTATCAGAAACATATTTTACAAAAAGCAGAACAAGCACATAATCCTTGTATTGAGAGGCATCCATGCCTCCACGCAATTGATCACAGGCCTGCCAGATCGAGCTATAGAGCTCGCTTTTCTTAATTGCCATAAACTTACTCCTACCATTTTTTGTCTTAGGTATTTAGTGAAATATCAACTTATTTACATTCTGATTTGGTAAGGTTATCTGTCAATCATAAAGTCTGTTTTACTCTTTTTCAGCATGCAGGGCTGTTCTTTCCTTGCTCCATAACAAAGTATCTACTGCGAGCGCAGGGGGAAAGCATGAACGAAGCATTGATAAGCATAATCAAATCACAGTTTGTCAGGCGCGGATCTCTGCGACTGAAGCCATGCTGCTGCACGGCAGGCAAACTGACCATTGGCGTTGGTCGTAATCTCGATGACTGCGGGATATCTCAGAAAGAAGCTTATGCGCTATTGAATAATGATATCCGGAACTGCAAACAGCAGCTTTGTGATGAGATTCCGGTTACCTACAGTTCACTGGATGAACTTCGCCAGTTTGTGCTCCAGTTGTTTTCAGAACAAAACAAAAGCATAATGACTTTGTCCAACTGGCTAATGTGCTGGGTTATTGCTGGTCCTTCATCATGGACTCCAGCTGTTTCATGCCTTTGGGGCTGCTCATCTTCTTCATCATCTTTTTCATGTCTTCAAATTGACGCATGAGACGGTTTACTTCCATCACGGGACGACCACAGCCTTTAGAAATGCGCAGACGGCGGCTGCCATTGAGCAGGTGAGGCTTTTCTCGCTCTTGATAGGTCATGGACTGAATGATGGCTTCCACGTGCCTGAGGGCGTTATCATCGATCTTGAGATCGGACGGGAGTTTTGCACTCATACCCGGGATCATGCGGATTACGGATTCGAGGGGGCCCATTTTCTTGATGCTCTGAAGTTGTTGAAGAAAGTCATTAAGAGTGAACTGGTTTTTGAGCATCTTGCGGGCCAGCTTTTCTTCCTCTTCGATATCCATGGTTTCTTCGGCTTTTTCGATGAGGCTGAGCACGTCTCCCATGCCCAAAATACGGGAGGCCATGCGGTCTGGATAAAAGACTTCCAGATCCGGAATCTTTTCGCCGGTGCCCACGAAGGCCACAGGGCGATCTGTAACTGCTTTGATCGAGAGGGCTGCACCACCACGGGCATCGCCATCAAGCTTGGTGAGGATCACAGCATCAAAGGCGAGCTTGGCATAGAATTCGCTTGCCACGGTGACGGCATCCTGTCCGGTCATGGCATCGGCCACGAAGAAGATGTAATCCGGCTTGATAAAGGCTTTGAGGCGGGCAACCTCATCCATCATCTCGGTATCGATATGCAGGCGTCCGGCAGTGTCGAATATGAGCAGATTGGTGAAATCTTCATAGGCTCTTTTGAGCGCTATCTCGGCGATTTTGACCACGTCTTTAGTGTCTTCAGCGACGACGGGGATATCGATCTGTTTGCCCAAGACCTTGAGCTGTTCGATGGCGGCAGGGCGATAGACATCGCAGGCGACCATCATGGGTTTGATGCCTTTTTTGCGATACATGGCGGCAAGCTTGGCACAGGCGGTAGTTTTACCGGAACCTTGCAGGCCTACCAGCATGATCTTGGTAAGCTTGTTGTTATAGACTTTCATCTCAAAGCCTTCGGTATCCATGAGGGCGATGAGCTGCTCGTGCACGATCTTGACGATCTGCTGCCCGGGGGTGAGTGATTTCATCACATCTGAGCCCAGGGCACGGGTTTCCACGGCATTGATAAAGTTCTTTACGATTTTAAAATTGACATCGGCTTCCAAGAGAGCCAGGCGAATCTCGCGCATGCTGTCTTTGATATTCTTTTCGGTGAGGTATCCGCTGCCTTTGAGGCCACGGAAAATTTTATCAAGTCGGTCAGACAGACTATTGAACATTATAACCCCTTGAGTGTAGTTATGGATTTTGTGTAATCTTTTGAGCCAAAAATATATGAGGCGGAAACCAGGATATCTGCCTTAGCTGCTCTTAAGATAAGGCTATTATCTCCATTCACGCCGCCATCCACTTCGATGAGAAAACTGAGGTTTTGGCTGGTCCTAATCTGATCCAACTCTCTAATCTTAGCGATGGCAGAGGGGATAAAGGCTTGGGCGGAATAGCCCGGATTGACGCTCATCACGAGCACATAGTCCAGATCCGCCAGAATGCTATCCAGGGTATTGATGGGGGTGGCGGGATTCAGTGCGATGCCGGCTTTGATGCCATGGGCTTTGATCTGCTGAATCAGGCGGTGGCTGTGATACACAGTTTCCTGATGAAAAGAGATCCAGCCCACACCGAGATTGGCCAGATTATCTACATAAGTCTCGGGATTTGTAACCATCAGATGTGCATCCAAAGGTTGATCTGTAAGATCCCTGATGCAGGACACCAGAGGGTAGCCGAAGCTGAGATTCGGGACAAAGTGGCCATCCATCAAATCCAGATGGATGAGATCGGCATTTTTCAGCCTGGCGATCTCTTCCGCAAGACGGGAAAAATCCGCCGAAAGCACGGATGCAGCGATTAGTGTGTTCATGTTTTCCTTTTCCTCCCAGTTCGGATGGTGAAGATGATATCTTGCAGATCTTCACCAAATTGACTTTTGTAATTCTTGATGATATCGGCCTTGAGCAAGATCAATTCCTGCATCCAAGCGCTATTTTGCACGCCCACGAAGAGCACGTCATTATCCAGTTTTACGGGATGAGAGCGCTCTGACAGCAGCTCTCCTACCAATTGCTTCCAGGCCAGATAGACCCGGATAAAGCGCTGGTGTCTCTCACCGCCCAAGCGGTAGATCACGCTCTGGAATCTATTGTCTGCTCTGCTTAAAGCCATCATAAATTAAAGGGAGTACCACCGGATATATCCAGCAACAGTACTCCCCGTAAATCTAGGGTTTTAATCCTGATAACAGAATAGGCTTCTGGCGTTGTAGGCCAGGATCAGCACAGCCATGGCTACGTAATAAACAGAGCCCATACTCATGGTGCTGCGATCCACAGTGGACATCAGAATGCCAGGCAACATAGCTGCTATCAAGAAGCTGATATACCCGATTGCACGATTTGCCACACTGTGGCCTTTGATATTGATCATATAAACTGCCAACAAAACCAGAGCTATAAACACGAGGGAAACGGCAAGCATTATGCCCACGGCCGCGCCTGTGGTAAAGCTTTCTGGCAGGTTAATCACGCTGGAGTTCAAGGCTATCAGCACAGGGGCGATAATGGCGAGCAATATGAGAATCGCTGCCAGGATAGTCTTCACTGTCTTCTGTGATTTTGAGACCACTTCAAAATGACGTTGGTGTTTTCTAAGGGTGAGATACACGATTAGACTCATTAGCAAGAAAAAGCCAGCATAAGCCAACATCATCACAGGCTTACCAGTGATCATACCCATTACGGATAGTACCGCAATGAATACTACCAGCCCGGCTATTTGCTTGATCTTAAAGAACGTATCTTTCATGAGAACCTCCCGGATCTTATTCTGCTTCTACTTCGGCTTTTACTTCGGTTTCAATTTCGGTTTCGACTTCTGCCTCAGGTTTGACTTCAGCCTCAGGCTCGGGTTCGATCTCGGCTTTGACTTTGGCTTCGGCTTTTGCTTCAGCTTCGACCACAAAGCTCAGATATGTTACGACATCTTTATGCAGTCTGACCTGCAGAGTATGTTGTCCCAATTCCTTGATATGCTGTTCCATCTGAACATGCGAGCGCAAGATATCGATATTCTTCTCTTTGAGAGCGGTCACGATATCACTATCAGAAACTGAGCCAAACATGGTGCCATGTTCGTCTGCTTTGCGGACAAATGTCAGTTTTGCAGAAGCTATTTTTTCGGCAAGGTTTTTTAATTCAAGCAGCTTCTTTTCTTCATCAGCTTTGCTTTCGGCTTGAATCGAACTCAGCTTTTTCATATTTACAGGTGTGGCATAAAGCGCAATAGCACGAGGCACCAGATAGTTTCTGGCATAGCCTCTTTTCACATTTACTACTTCGCCTTTATTGCCCAATTTTTCTATGTTTTCGAGCATTATAACTTTCATGCGGTATTTCCTCCACGTTTGGTGTTGCTAAAATTCATCCACCCATCGGCAAAACCGATCAGGGTGAGTGGGATAAAAGCATAAATCAGGACAAAGACCATGATAATGCTTTTTATAGCAATGTTTGAGACTACTTTCGAGATTCCTACCCAGACCGAGAAAAATCCCTGAATGAGAGGAACCGTGCAAAGCAGAATCAAAGAATTGATAAACAAAGCTCTGCCGGCTTCAAAAAAGTAAAGCGGCAGGATGGCCAGGATCAGGAGATTGAAGATCACGGGGAACTTCATCTCAGCGGGCTTGAAGGGAACTTTGATAGTTTTGTGAAAGATCATAAAACCGATCAAAAGTGCGAAGATTTGGCCGACTCCCCAAAAAGCGGGTAAAATCATGATCCATAACTTTTTGGCAAGTTCCATGTATTCAGCATCAAACAGGGCTGGCATCTGATCCTGCATAAGATTTATTCCTTCATTGAAGCTCTGCATCAGCACGCCGCTAAAGAGCAGCATCCTGGCTACAGAATAGAGCATTATCACCAATGCCGCGGCCAAAAAAGCCTGACCGAGGTATTGGCTGCGCCTTAGAACAATCAAAAAGGTATAGGCCACAGCTCCGACCCCGATAATGGCATCCAGTACCATCAAAGGAGTGCCGAAACTACTTCCATTAATAAGCAGGGTAACCAGCGGCATCACAAAAAACGCGGTTAGGGCGCGCTGTGGTGAGACAATCGCCGGACCCAGGGCTTTGGCACAGAAGTACATGACCAATATCATTCCGAGGAAAGGACTTATGGTAGATAAGGCTCCGCTCAAAAAGGACAGAAAGAACATTATTTATTCGACTACGTAGGCAATCAGGGCCATCTGGCGGGCGCGTTTGATCTCATTGGATATCTTGCGCTGGTGTTTAGCGCAGGTACCGGTGAGACGAGCTGCTTCGATCTTGCCCACATCTGAGGTGAATTGGCGCATCAGGTCGATGTTTTTGTAGTCTATCACAATGTCTTTGTTGGCGCAGAATTTACAATACTTTCTACGGGTGTATTTCTTTCTTCTATCGTTAAAACTCATTTATATCTCCTAAAATGGTACGTCGTCGTTTGTGGTTTTATTGCCGGAAGCCATTTCTTCCGGGGGAAGTGGAACTTCATTATTGGAGTCAGATTCCTGGCCATCACGGGGCTTCCATTCCAGGAAATGAACCATATCGACGTTCACTTCAGTGCTTTTGCGTTTATTGTTGCTTGAATCTGTCCAATTATTAGTGTCGAGACGGCCTTCAATTAGCAAGGCACTGCCTTTGCTGGCTTGATTGGATATCGTCTCTGCGGTTTTGGTCCAGGCAATGCAATCGATCCAACTGGTAATGCTCTGCCATTGATCACTATCGTCTTTGTATCTTCTATCCGTTGCCAGAGTGAAGCGAAGAACGGGAGTTCCTTTGGGGGTAAACTTCAGTTCAAGATCATTGGCGATTCTGCCACTGACGATGACTTTATTCACGCGGGGTAATCTAAGATCTGCCATGATTTCTCCTAATTTTCGTCACGTGCGACAAACATGTGGCGCATGATTTTTTCGTTAATGTTGAATAGGTTCTTCATGCCTTTCACTGCAAGGCTGTCCATTCTCAAGTAGTTCACGTAGTAATAGGATTCTGTGAGTTTTTCGATAGGATACGCCAGTATCCTTTTTCCCCAGGGATCGGTTTTAATGATCTCGGCACCAGCTTCGCGGAGCAGGTTCAGAGCGGTCTCATTGGCCGCATCAGCTTCATCGCTCGTAAGCTTGGGGGTGTACATCATCATTAGTTCGTAATCTTTAATCATCCTTGTTCCTCCTTTGGACTTGTGATTCCGGCAGCTTTGCCACCGGAATAGGATTTTTTCCATTTACTATAATCATTTAACATTTGCTTGAAGTCTGTAGCAGCATAGGTATCCAAAAATCCGGATACCAGCTTCAGAGATTCAGCATAACTTTCCAGTTCTTCAGCTTCAAAATCTTGCAGTACATATTTATCAGCAGGAAGCTGACTTGATCTGCCGATACCGATCCGAATGCGCTTTAGCTCACTGGGCGGCATCACTTCGAAACAAGATTTGAGGCCATTGTGACCGGCATCCCCTCCCCCGCTGCGAATACGCAATTGGGTGCTGGGCAGCTCGATGTCATCATGGATTATGAGGCTCTCACTGATTTTCCACCTTAGCAGCGCAGCTCTTAAGGCTTTGCCGGAAAGATTCATAAAGGTCTTGGGCTTGATTGCCACCGTCTGCTTAAAGATCAGATAATCATATAGATCATCGCTGCTAAAGCCCAGCTTATGCGAGCTCGCCCAACGATCCAGGCAAATAAAACCAATATTGTGCCTGGTATTCTGATAGCGCGGTGGATGGTTGCCCAAAGCCAAAATCAATCTCATAAAAGGGGTTATTCTTTAGAAGGAGTCTCTTCTTCGGTTCCGGCTTCAGTCTCTTCGCCTTCTTCGCCTTCTTCTTCCTCAACCACTTCTTCAGCGGCTTTGGCGTGCATCACGACCATAGCGACATCGTCGCCATCTTTGTAGTCCCAAGCACCCTTAGGCAGATTGCCAATATGCAAAGTTTCGCCAATTTGCAGGTTCGAAACATCCAGCTTCAAGCCTTCAGGAATATCTGCAGGCTTGCAGATCACTTTTACGCTACGTTGGATGATATCCATAAAGCCACCTTCTTTGAGAGCGGCAGGTTCGCCAACATAATTCACAGGAATGTCAAATTCCCGGACGCTATCCTTGTCCAAGACTAGAAAATCCAGGTGCAGAAAGTTTCTGTTTACTGGATGAATCTGTTTGTCTTGAAGAATAGTGTGATGCTTTTTGCCGTCTATATTGACTTCATAGAAAGCCAATTCGGTAAAGCTCTGTTTGTAGAATCTCATGAATTCATTGTCGTTTATGGTAAGCTTGACAGCTTCCACTCCAGCACCATAAA
>JAJBAY010000028.1 GCA_020532515.1 Candidatus Cloacimonadota bacterium
CCTGTAGTTGGGCATCGCAGTGCAATTGTTCAATGCTGTAACATTGAAGGCGACAGAGTTGATATTTCCAGCACCGCCGCCGGCATCATTGAGATCAGATGCAAGCACAAGGTATTGCTGACGGAAGCTCTTATAGAATGTTCCGTAGGGGGCGGGCACTCCAGATGTGGTGTTTGCAGCGGTTCCCTCGCCAACTTGGACAGTCGCCAGTCCTGGGGCTATCGCAAAAATATTGAGATGAGGCGTTTGGTTGTTGTTAGGATTTTCATCGGCAGTTGCCACGACTTTACCCCAGATCTCGGTCGCACCAAGCGCGGTGGGAGTCCAGGGGATGGTAAATTCAATGACTTCCAGAGGAGCGATGGGGGTTCCGGCTACAGAGCCAATCTCCACATCACCAGTTTGCATAAGTTTAATCGAATAGTCGCTCATAGTAGTGAGACCGGCATTGCGCACGGTTATTACATATGGATATTGAGTTCCCGTAACGGGACCGGTTTCACCGGTAATTGACAAAGCTGCCAAGTCCACGTTGAGACTGGCATAAGCTTTGATGTCATAAATATACCAGTAGTTAAAGTTAAAGGTGGTCGCTCCAGTAGCGCGGAACTTTAGTTGAATGGTTTGGCCGCCAAAGGGTGCAAGAGATAGAGTTACATCTTGTCCTCCTGTGACTCCCCAGTCCACATCTTCGCTGTAAGACCATAAAACAGTAGAAACGCCGCCTGAAACGGCAATAATTTCGTAGGTTTCCGGGGGTGTACCTTGCCCGGTGTATTCATCGATCCACTGGCTGATAACCATATCTCCAGCAGTTGCTGGGACCACGATATCTGGCGAGGTGGCCGAAAGATCGTAGTTTGTAGTTGAAGGTGACCAGTTTAATTTCAGAGCGCCTGATGTGATCGACCAGTTGGCTTCTAAGGTCCAACCTTGGTTCGCATCAAAAGGCTCTTCGTAAAAGACAGTCTGTCCCCAAGCAAAGGCTGCAATAACCATAAACATGGCTAGAAGAATTGCTTTAAGTAAACACTTTTTCATGTTAACTCCTTATTTATTATATTCAGTTTTAGTTTTTCCCGATAGGCTTGTCGTAATTGCTGATAAATCCTATCTTTTTCAAATAGTTTCTTCAGTACAAGACCTGTATATGCCCTGTTGTTTACAAAACTACAAATCACTTTATCCCCCGATATTCGCGGTGTCAACAAGAAAACAACCTCCAAACTAACGGAGTAAAGAACACTCTATGCTCTGTAAGGTAAATATTCCACTATTCTGTCATATGTTATCCATCCAAGCCTCTTGTATGAAGGTAAAAGGTTGGGGTAAAATCCAACCGACAGTTTCCCAGTCCTGGAAATATACATATATTTATGATGCCATAATCAAGCCAAAACTTTAATTAATTGATAAAGCGCCTTGCGCCCTGCCCCGGTTCTCTCCCATTTCTTGAACTTGTCATTAACGGGGCTTCGAATTAACAGACTAAGCGGTCCGAAGCATCAGGCCAGTTTCGGAGCTTGAGTTGAAGGCGCTACACAGAGCGCCACTACGATTTGCAGGCCTCGAAAAGCTGGCGGGCGGCGGTTCTTGCCGCTTCAGCATAGTCCTCAGCGCTACTGGCAAAGATGATGCCGCGGGAGCTATTGATCAGGATTCTGGGTTCGCTTTTACTATAAATGGCATGGCTCAAAACTGCCTGGAGATCACCACCCTGAGCTCCCACTCCGGGAACCAAAAAGAGGCGCCCGGGCAAGCTTTGGCGCATAGCTTTTAGGTCTGCTACCTGGGTTGCGCCTACCACTGCACCCAATCTTTCCAGAGGATAGTCCTGCATCCAGCGGGGGATCGCTACTTTGAGCTCGTGGCCATGGAAAAAGTCCTGGGCGGAAGGGTTTGAGGTGAGTGCCAGAACAAAGGCAAAGCTGGATTCGATTTCCAAAAGCGGCTTTAGCACATCGGCTCCCATCAAGGGATTGATGGTGATGGCATCCACTTTCAGGTCTTTGAAAAAAGCCTGGACATAGGCTGCCATGGTGCTACCGATATCGCCGACCTTGCAATCCAGAATCACAGGAATCTCAGAGGGGATGCTGGCGATGGTATCGTATAAAGCCTGTATTCCGCGGAGGCCATCAGATAGATAAAAGGCGAGATTGGGCTTGTAAGCCGTGGCATAATCCTGGGTCGCGGCCACAATGGCCAGATTGAAATCGCGGATCGGATTCGCCGAACCCTTCAGGCACGGCGGGAGCTTATCCAGCTGAGAATCCAAGCCAATACAGACATGGCTTCTCAGCTGGTGATAACGCTCGTGATATTTATGCCAAAACGATTTTGACACTATCCTCTCCATCAATTTCCTTGAGGCAGACTTTGATGATTTCTTCTTTGGAAGTAGGCACGTTTTTGCCCACGTAGTCTGCTTTAATAGGCAGTTCGCGGTGACCGCGATCGATCAATACAGCCAGCTGGATATTGCGCGGACGGCCAAAATCCATCAGGGCGTCGATGGCAGCTCTTATGGTTCTGCCGGTAAAAAGCACATCATCCACCAAGACCACGATGGAATCCTCAATCTCAAAATCGAGCTGAGTCCCTTTGATCACAGGTTGATGGGCGATGGTGGAAAGATCGTCACGATACAGGGTGATATCCAGGATTCCCACAGGGATTTCCTGATTTGAGATCAGCTTCAGATAGTCGGAGAGTTGATTCGCCAGAGGCACGCCTCTGGAGCGGATTCCCACCAGCCGTATTCTTTCCAGACCCCGGTTTTGTTCGATAATCTCATGAGCCATACGCTGCATACTGCGCTTGATCTGAGCGCTATCCATGATCTGACTTTTTACCAGCATTTTATCTCCTTTATCCTACCTGAATCACAGCCAGGACATCACCTTTGCTAACGTTTGCGCCAGTAGAGAGCGGAGCCGCAGTGAGGGTGCCTTCCACGGGGGAAGGGATGTTGTTATACATCTTCATTGCTTCCAGAACCAGCACGGTTTCGCCGATCTTCACATGGTCGCCAATTTGTTTTTCATATTTGATCATCATTCCCGGCATGGGAGCGGTGATGGGCTCTCCACCCACTACTACAGGGGCAGCCTTGGGAGCTTCAGCTTTGGGGCTGGGAGCTGCGGGAGCCTGTGCTGCTGCAGGCATGGGAGCTGGCGCGGGCGCTGCAACAGGGGCAGGGCGATGAGAGATCACTCTGGGGGCTCCACCTTTTTCTGCTACTTCCACACGGTAATAGCTGCCATCCACGAAGACGTCAAATTCACGTGCATCTTCAGGTTTCTCAGGGGCGACGGGCTTTTCGACGAGCTCGCCGGCTTTGGCTTTACGCACGAGCTCTTCCTGAGCTTTCACCTGTTCCATGGTGGTGGGCTTCATCTCTTCGGGCATGGGGTCCAGGCCGTATTTGATCCTGAGGAACTTCTTACCGGTGATGTTATAGATCGCCACGATGAGCTGATCATCGAGGGTTTTGGCAAGGCCTTCTGTCTCTTTTTTCACTTGTTCCATGGCGGGCGGGATCACGTCTCCAGGACGCACTGTGATGGGTACTTCACCTTTGGGATAGCCCTTCAAAGCCCGGGCCTGCAAGCTCTTGTCTATGGGCAAAGTGGTCTTGCCATAGAGGCCGTAGCAGAGGTCCTTCACCTGTTCGGTGATGCGGGCATATTCGCCATCCTTGGTATCAAAGAGGGCGTTATTCACGCTTTGGATACCCACGATCTGACTGGTGGGGGTCACGAGCGGAATCTGTCCCAGATCTTTACGAACTTTGGGGATCTCTTCAAAGACGGCATCGAGCTTGTCCAGCTCGTTCATTTGCTTGAGTTGGTTCACCAGATTGGAGAGCATGCCGCCCGGAGTCTGGTGGATGATAACGTCCGTATCGATGATGGAGAACTTGGGATTATTGGCAAATTGCAGATATTTCGGGATGTCTTTTTCCATCTCTTTGCCGATTTTATTGAGCAATTTGATATCCATACCGGTATCGCGATTTGTACCCAGAAGTGACACCACCAAAGGCTCTACGCCGGGGTGAGAGGTGCGGTAGGAATAGGGGCCCATGCAGGTATCGATGATATCCACACCGGCTTCGATGGCCTTGAACAAAGAGAGATCGCCCATTCCGGAGGTGAAGTGGGTGTGCAGATGGATCGGCACTTTCACGTTTTCTTTCAGGGCTTTGATGAGTTCATAGGCATCGTAGGGGGCGATGAGGCCTGCCATATCTTTGATGCAGACGCTATCCGCGCCCATATCCTGAAGCTGTTTGGCCTTATTCACATAGTAATCAATATTATAGGTATCTCCACCCATGCGCTGTTCGGTGAGCGAATAGCAGATGGAGCCCTGGAAATGTTTCTTATTCTTTAGAACGATCTTCACCGCGGTCTGGAAATTGCGGAAGTCGTTGAGCGCGTCGAAGATCCGGAAGATATCGATGCCGTTATCGCAAGCACGCTGAACAAAGGCTTCCACCACGTCGTCGGCGTAATTCTGATAACCCACCAGATTCTGACCCCTCAGGAGCATGGAGAAGGGGGTTTTGGTGATGTGTTCTTTCAAGCTGCGGATGCGCTGCCAGGGGTCTTCGCCCAAAAAGCGGTGCATGGCGTCGAAAGTAGCTCCACCCCATACTTCCATGGAGTAATAGCCCACTTCATCCATCAGTTTGGCCACGTGCAAGAGGTCTTCGGTTCTGCCTCTGGTGGCAAAGAGGGATTGATGACCATCGCGAAAGCTAAGGTCTTGTATTTTGATAGGATTGGCGGCTTTGGGCCGATCCGCTTCATAGCGCATCTTGGTCCTTTCGAGGATGCCGTGTTTATCCATTGTGTCTCCTTTTTATCTACTTCTTTTTATTATTCTGCGTTGGGTAATGTCGCGGTATTGCATGGTGGTGGCGCGTCCGTGAGCTGCCCAGGGATGGGAAGGATATCCCCATACAGGTGCCTGGTAGGCGATCTGGGTGCATTCGGAGCTGATCAGAGCCATCACAGCGGAGATGGCGGCGATTTCTTTCTTGTCTTTTATCATCTTGTATCCTTTAAGCGGGGATATTTCCATGTTTTTTGGGGGGCAGGCTTTCGCTCTTCGTACTGGTGATTTCCAGGGCATCGATGAGTCTCTTTCTGGTCTCAGAAGGCAAAATCACCGCGTCCACATAGCCGCGTGAGGCAGCTACATAGGGGTTGTTGAAGCTTTTTTCATAATCATCGATCAGCTCGCTGCGTTTGGCGGCCGGGTCTTCGGCTTCGGCCATTTCCTTGCGGAAGATGATGTTGGCAGCACCCTGAGCGCCCATCACAGCTATTTCTGCAGAAGGCCAGGCAAAGACCATATCTGCACCCAAGTGTCTGGAGCTCATGGCGATATAGCTGCCACCATAGTCCTTTCTGGTTACCACTGTGAGTTTGGGCACTGTAGCCTCGGAATAGCTCCATAAAAGCTTGGCGCCATGCCGGATGATACCGGCAAATTCCTGCTGCGTACCTGGCAGATATCCCGGTACGTCCACAAAGGTGACGAGGGGGATATTGAAGGAATCGCAGAAGCGGATGAAGCGACTTGCTTTATCTGAAGCATCGATATCCAGGCAGCCGGCCAGCACGGTGGGTTGATTTGCCACTATGCCGATGCTGCGCCCATTCAGGCGGGCAAAGCCCACGATGATATTCTGCGCATAGAAGAAGTGGGGCTCGAAGAAGACGCCGTCATCCACTACGGATTTGATCACATTGCGCATGTCATAGCTCTGTTTAGGGCTATCCGGAATGATGCTGTTCAGATCCAGGCATTCGCGCCAGGGATCATCAGTACATTCAGTTCTGGGCGGGTCTTCCATGTTGTTTGCCGGCAGGTAGCTCAGCAGAGTTTTGATCTGCTGTATGGCATCGGCGTCGCTCTCACAGGCAAAATGGGCATTGCCGCTTTTGCTGTTGTGCGTCATGGCTCCACCCAGCTCTTCCTGAGTGGTTACTTCACCGGTGACGGCTTTGATCACGTCTGGCCCGGTGATAAACATGAAGCTGGTCTTCTTAACCATAAAAACAAAGTCGGTCATGGCAGGAGAATAAACTGCCCCACCGGCGCAGGGTCCCATGATGGCGGTGAGCTGAGGGATCGCCCCGCTGGCCCGGGAATTTCTAAAGAAGATATCGCCATAACCCTTCAGGGCATCTACCCCTTCCTGGATGCGCGCACCACCGGAATCGTTGATCCCAACGCAAGGTACGCCGCTTTTCAGGGCCATATCCATTACTTTGCAGATCTTAGCGGCATGCATTTCACCCAAAGAGCCTCCACGGGCAGTAAAATCCTGCGAGAAGGCAAAGACAGGGCGACCATTGACCAAACCGTGTCCGGTGATTACTCCATCGGACGGTATCTCAATGTTTTCCATGCCAAAATTGTCACAGCGATGGCTGACAAACATATCAAGCTCCCGGAAGCTGCCGGCATCAAAGAGCAAGTCGAGCCGCTCACGGGCTGTGAGTTTACCCTTTTCGTGCTGTTTGGCGACGGCTTTTTCACCACCCATTTGCATAGTCTTCTTTTCTTTATCCAGTAGGTTCTGGATATGATCTTGTGTAGTTTGCATTTATACCTCTTCTAAATTCATTTCATAGTGATAAGACATTATAAGTGACAAATGGCAAAATCGCACTGCCTTGTCAAACGAAATCTTAAGCAGCCCGGATAAAGCTGTGTACAAAAGCATTTATCCTCTGTGCCCCTGGGGAGATTCTAAAGCATATCAGCTCTTTTATGGAGCGATGCTCTTTCCCAGGACATAGCGTTGCCTGAGCTTTTTGAGATCGGCATACTGAGAGAGTAAAAGGCCAAATAGGGTGAGCGTAAGGCCTGCCACAGTGCGGATTCCGATCTTATCTCCCAATATAAAGTAAGCCTGAAACACCACGAAGACGGGGATCAGGTTTGTGAAGATATTGGACTTTGCCACTCCCAGGCTGCGGATCACATCCGTGTAGAGGACGAAAGCTCCGATGGAGGCAAAAAGCGACATCGCTATGACGGTATAGATTCCACTGAGAGTATGACTTACATTTAGGAAATGGTGGCCATCGATGGCCAGGAACAAAGGCAGGAAATAAAGGGCACCGAACATGGTTTGATAAGCGACGATGGTGAGGGTGCTGTATTTCAGGGTGAGTGGGCGCACCAACATACTGTAGCCCACTGCTCCGAAGATGGCCAGGGTGAGGAACATGATGCCCGTGAGGGTAGCCCTCAGCTCTCCCCCGCCGTAGCTCATCACCACTACGCCAAAGGTGGAAACTATCACGCCCAGAATCACATAGCCCGTGAGCTTCTCTTTTAAAAAGAGCCAGGCACCGAGGGCGGCAAAGATGGGAATGGTGGCGATGATGATGCTGGCAAAAGAGCTGGAGACATACTGCATGGCGTTCGCTTCCCCATTGAAATACAGGAAAGGCTCAAAAAGAGCTACGGCCATCAAGCGCCAGAGGTCCTTGGGCTCGATCTTTTCCCGATGCCTGCTCAGCACCATGACCACAAAAAGCACGACGCTGGCGATCAGCAAACGGAAGAAAACGACTTCGTAAGGACGATAGGTCTCGTAAGCTATCTTGTACCATACAAAGGTGATCGCCCAACAAAACATGGCACCGATAGCGCGCAGATAGGTAACCCAGAGTTTCATGCTTTAAACAAAGTCCTTTACCTCTCCTGCGGCGATAGTCTTGAGCTTGCCGCCTTCGTTGATATCACGGCAAGGGCCTGCTTCGATTTTGCCGCTATCCGTATAACCGCGCATTTCCCAGAAACCTGGGATATAATAATCCATGAGCTCGATTTTGACGATGCTTTTGGCGGATTTGTAGCCCCAAAGATAAGGGGTGAAGCCTCTTACCGGTCCGCCATAATCTTCTGTAAGTAGCTCTCCATCATAGGCCCAGGCCAGAAGAGAACGCTCTTTTTCAGCTATATCCCGGGGAATGGAGGTATCGTAGATCATGCCCACAGACCAAAAGCGCAGGTATTGGCAGGAATCCTTGACCTTCACCAGATCCAGGATATCAGCCATCGTCACGCCGGTCCAGGCACCAAAGACAGACCATCTGGTAACGCTGGTAAGCCTGGCTTCTACTGTCTTTTGCGGCATATTCTGTAAATCCTGCCAAGAGAGGGCACAGGGATTGTCACAAGAGCCGGTAATCTCGATCTTCCAGTCTTCCCGCTTTAAGCTGCCGGGATGGCCTTCCACCCAAAAGATGGGGGTATTGAGTTTTGCAAGTTTATGCATCTTTATCTCCTAAATGTGCGATAATATCTGAGGGGGTGAGGGAATAGCTCTGCTGCGTTTGGCTCAGTCTTTCTGCCGTCTGTCCCATCAGCAGGGAGGCTGAAGTGGCTGCAGCGGAGAGCTCAAGGCCTTGAGCGGCGAAGGATGAGATAATGCCGGAAAGCATGTCTCCGCTTCCTCCGGTGGCGAGGGCGTCGTTGCCAGAGGTCAGAAAAATGGTTTTGTGCGAATCCATGTAAATACTGGTGTGGGATTTGAGCAGGATGGGGCATTTTACTTTGGCTTGATAGTCCTTAAGGGCTTTCAAGGTATCTTGCTCCAGCTCTTTCATGTCGAGGCCGGCAAGTCTGCAAAACTCGCCCTTATGCGGGGTCAGCAAGAAATTGCCCTTGGACAGATATTCTTCCAGCTCAGGATGTTCGCTGATCAAGTTCAGGGCATCTGCATCCACCACTGTGGGTACGCTTGAGGACTGCAAGATCACCTTCAAGAGTGCGAGCGCATAGGCATCCAAGCCCATGCCGCAGCCGATGGTGATGGCATCTGTCTTTTGGATGAATTTCACTATTTGCGCAGAATCCGGAGTATTGCCAGCATCGGCTTCCGGGATAGGAAACACCATGATCTCGTCTGTCATATTGGTATAATAAGGGTAAATCTCTTGGCGGGTATAAAGATAGATGAGTCCGGCGCCGCTTTTCAGAGCTGCTGTGCTGGCCAATTTCACGCTGCCCAGAAAGCCCACGCTGCCACCGATGACAATCACCCGGCCATAGCTACCTTTATGGGCATCTTCATAGCGCTCTGGAAGGGTGTATTGGGTCATCTGATAGCAGTTTACATCGTCTTTATAGCTTTCGGGAATACCGATGGGGATGGTAATCACCTCGCCGCAATAGCTCCTGCCATTTTCCAGAAGATGGCCATACTTCAGCTCTTCTATGGCCAGGGTATAGTCCATCTTCAGGCTGTAGCCGGTTCCGGTATGGGCATCAAGGCCGGAAGGGATGTCGATGGCAATCTTCACTGCGGGATACTCTTCAAATCTACCAAATATCTCCTGGATCATAGAGGGTAAAGTGCCGTGAAAGCCAATGCCAAAGAGGGCATCAACGAGGATTCCGGCAGGCTGAGGCATAAAGGCGAGCAAAGTGCTCAGTTCCTCAGCATCGCTAATGCGCTGGATGCTGATGCCCAGGCGCTCGCAAAGCTGGCGATTGTGAGCGGTCTCGGGGCTCATCTTGCCACTTCCGATGTCCAGAATCAGAAGCTCTGGGCAGGACTCATAGAGATGTCTGGCAATCACATAACCATCGCCGCCGTTGTTTCCCCGGCCGCAGAGCAGGATCACCCCATCAGCCAAGGCTTCAGCGCAGTTTTGTTTGATAAAATCTGCACAGCGGGCTCCAGCTACTTCCATCAGGATTGGGGATGAAATGCCAAAGTCTTCAATAGTGCGTAGGTCCATCTCGCGCATCTGACTGGGACTGAGAACATATCTCATGCTTTCTTCCTTTTACTTTCTGTGGTATGAAGCTTGATCTCGATGGTAGTGCCTTCATTTATAGTGCTTTGCAGCACCCTGATGCGGCCTTGATGATATTCTTCAACGATGCGTTTGGAGAGGCTGAGTCCCAGCCCCCAACCGCGGGTCTTGGTGGTGACTCCCGGGTCAAAGATCTTCTTCCACTGCCCGCGGGGGATGCCCTTGCCTTCATCACGGATCAGCACATACACAAAGGGGCTTTTGTGGGTGGCTGTCACGATGATATTGCCACCTTTGCCAGTCATCGCATCCACGCAGTTTTTGATCAGGTTCTCCATGGTCCATTTGATGAGTTGGTAATCCATCATCACTTCTACACCATCTATTTTACTGATCAGATGGATATCGATGCGGGAGCCCAGATGTGGCATGCGGTGACGGAAATATTCCACAATATCACAGAGGATACTGTGCAGATTGTGCGGTTCAAGCTTGGTGATGCTGCCCACTTTGCCGAAGCGGGAAGCGATGTTCTTCAGGTGCTCCAGATCTGCTCGCATAAAGTCCGTAATTTGGTCCATATTAGGGCGCTGCACCCCTTCCGGTGGGTCTTGCGCGATATAGTCTATCCAGCCCATCAGTGAAGTGATGGGAGTGCCGAATTGATGTGCGGTTTCCTTGGCCAGAGAGATCCAGAGGGTATCCTTTTCACTGCGCCTCAGCAGTAGCAGTCCATAAGAGCCAAAGAAGACCACCATCAGAGCCAGAAATAGCTCCAGGATAATGACATAACGGATATAAGACAGGGATTGGGGATTGCTGAAATAGATATAGCCCAGGGAATCCGCTTCATTGGAAAGCGGGATCTCCGTCATGGAGCTTTGGCGGGAAAGCAGATCTGCCTGTTGCTCCATGGGCAGGGCGTTGAACCTGGTATTCTCACTGATATTGACATTGCGCCAAAACAGCGGTTCCCGGTTGCGGTCTGTCACCATGATCTCGTAATCGATCTTTTTGATGAAGCTCTCAAAAGAGACAGGTTTGCTGTAAAAAGCGTAGCCTGTGAGGTGCATATCATCGACCAAAGGGGTTTGGACCATCTTGCTCATCAGCTCTTCCATGATAAGCTGGGTATCGAGACTCAAATCCTCGTACAAAGAGTCATTTGATACCGGGATGTTTTTCCAAACCAAGGGGTACATATTCTCGTCTGTGATGATCACCGGGATGGGGTTATCCGGCATAAATTCGGTGGAAATATAATCCCAGAGCTGCTGTTGAAAATCCCGCTTAGCGGTGAATTGCAGATACTTTGAGCTTACCTCTGTGAGCAATTGCGCATACTTTTCCGAGGCACGCAGGTAGCTATCGGTATAAGCGATATATTGCGCAAAGATGCGGGGGACAAACTCCTGTTCGGTCTTGGCTTTTTGGATCAGAAATTGGGTGTAAATCGCAAAAACCACAAAGATCGCCAGTGAACCCCCGACGATGTAAAGTCTGAGGGTATGAAAGCGATTACTGTTTCTTCGCGGATTCCCAGTGAAATTCGAGTTCTTCAAGGCTGGCCTCATGTATATCGGTTTTGTTATATTGATCTTCCACATAGCGGAAGCGCCGGTAAAATTTGCGGGTAGCATCTTTTAAGGCTGCTTCAGCGTCGATGCCTAATTTGCGGGATAGATTTACGATGCTGAACAGCAGATCACCCAATTCTTCTTGGATAGCCTCTGCATCACCAGCATTCAATGCTTCATAGAGTTCTTCCCGCTCTTCATCGATCTTGCCCAAGACAGGGGGCAAATCCGGCCAATCAAAGCCCACCGAGGCGGCTTTCTCCTGAGTCCTGTGAGCCTGGATCAAGGCGGGCATACTCCTGGGAACTCCGTCCAAAACGCTTTCCCTATCGGTTTTCTCCACCCTTTTGATGTGTTCCCAATTCATCTTCACACCTTCGGCATCAGCAATGATGAGATCTCCAAAGACATGAGGATGGCGACGCACTAGCTTATCGATTATGGCCTTCAGTACATCCTCAATCTCAAAAGCTTGATGCTCCCGCGCGATCTGAGCCTGAAACACGATGTGCAACATGAGATCACCCAGCTCCTCACACAGGGCTTCATCGTCCTTCTCTTCGATAGCTTCCACCACCTCGTAAAGCTCTTCAATGAAGTTTGACACCAAAGATTCCGAGCTTTGTTTGGCATCCCAGGGGCAGCCTGTTTCGGGATCTCTCAAGGCTGCGATGATATCGACTAATTCTTGAAACTTGTGCATTCACTATCCTTATAAATCGGTTTTGAGCTAAAGCAGAAGGCATTGATGCCGGCAAAATATACCCAGATCAGATGATGCCAGCGGATGGAGCTGGGCAAAGAACTGCTGGCCAAGTAGAGCACGAGTGAAACCAGATACATCAGGCTTAAGCTCTTTTCCCTGCCTCTGCTGCTACGGTATTTCATATAAAGTAGATACAGCCATCTGAGGTAAATGTAAAGAAAGCCAGCCAGGATTATTACGCCAAAATTCCCTACAATCTCCAATAGCCAATTATGGGGATTGATAATACCGGCGGTGCGGAACTCGCGATCAGTATCCATATAATGCTCAAAATTCCCTCCACCTACTCCCATAAAGCCCGATAGCGTAACCAGATCGAAGGTCTCTGAGAAAAGCTGTTTGCGGATATTAATAGAGCTCATCTGCACCGTCGTGCTTTCGGCATCGAAGCTGTTTACTTCACGACTAAACATCTTCCAGCCAAAACTCAGTAAACTGGGGACATAATAGTTCAGTACCCCCCAGATAAGTGCTATCAATAAGAAGATCATCACCCAAGTGCGGGCTTTGGTATGAAAGGTCAAGAACCATACCAGCACTGCCCCAATGGCCAGCATGGCGATACGCGCTCCCTGCACGACGATGACAAAGATGGTGATCAAGACGCTGAGCAGGGCTCCGATTTTTATCCACCGTTTGGAGTAAAGATTTGGCAAAAACAGCAAAAATGGCAAGAACAGCTGCATAAAAGCTGCCAGGTCATTCACACCATAGAAGGGGCCGGTAGGACGAAAGTACAAATGCCCGTAATATTTTGAAGGTGACAGATGCTTAAAGGTCACTATTTCCCAAACAGCTGTAACTATATACAGCACGGCAATGACGACCAAAAACAGATGCAGTTTACTCAAAAGACGGTGATCTCTAAAAGCGGCGGAAAAGAGCATGAAGAGAAACAGATAGCGAAAGATAAGCAGAGAGTAATCTACTGCCAAAAGGCGGTCTTGAGCCCAGATATAGCTGCACAACGAATATCCCAGCCACACGATCAGAAAGAGCACCGGTTTAAACTCCTCCTTTCGGATCAGCGGAGTTTGGGGATATAGCAAAACCCAGGAGATCGCCACCGGCACCATCGCAAAAGTAAATACTGAGCTCAGGCCATAATTAATCTGGAAAAACAGCATAAAGGCCAGCAGGATTAGCAGTCCCCAGAGCAAGTTTCGGGGGCTCACTTTGTAGGTCTGCTGCCATAGAACCTGGGTGTCTTCCATCATCTACATCCTGTTGTCTGGCTTAGTTTCTTCCCTTCAAGGCGGCGACAATGCTCTTCACCAGTTCATTATTTTGGTGCAGGCTTTCGCTGATCAGGGCCATCACACAGGAGAAAATGAAGGCTGCCATGGTTATAACAATCACCAAAACCGCGCGTTTCGGTTTGGAACGCCTTCCCGCTTCACGAGGAACATCGATGATCTCAAAGGTAGGCATGTCCCGGACTTCTTCCAATTTTGCCATTTCATATTGTGGATAAAGGTGTTCGAGCACGCTCTGTTTGATTTTCAGATTCATCATCAATAACGCCAGCTTCATGCTGAGATCAGGCACTTTGTCGATCTGGATGAGATAAGACGGTGCCAGGACCTGGCTGCTGTCCTCCAGTTCTTTCACCTTCTGTGCCAAGAGCTCTTTTTTGGCAATGAGTTCCAAGACCAGCGGAGATGTCTCCGCATACTTGGTTTTAGCCAAATCCAGCTCGAGCTCAGCTTGCATGAATCTGGCCACGGTCTCTGAATAAAGGCTTACCATTGCTTCAGTCTGTTGATCCAGCGCTACAGACTTGTTTTTAGCCTGAAAATCCCGCAAGGCCCTGGCCAATGAATCCACCTCAGCCAAATTCTGTTTTACCTGAGCTTCCATGAATGTACGATTCAAGCGCCCTTGGGTCATACGATTGCTTTGGTTGTAAATTTCCAGCTCTTGCAAATAGAAATTTACCACATCCACAGACATATTTTTGTCCTTAGTCTCTGCACTGATAGTGATGACATTGTTTTCCTGATCAAAGATAAGGCGCATCATGGAGTTTTGCAATTTGTGTAAGGTCAGTTCGCGGGCCTCTTCATATGGCTTTTTGATCTTATAATAGGAAATCAGATCAAATTTCTCAATCACCTTTTCTCTAAAGGTGCGGCTTTTCATCACCGTGATAAAACCTGTAGCCAGCTCCATCTTTTGGTTCTGGACTACACCTCCGCCCACCATCGACAATAGGTCCGTGTTGAACCCACCCATAAAGCTTGAATCCGAGACGGGAATGATGGCCGCTTTGCTTACCCAATAGTGAGTTGCCAACATGGCATAGACGATGCTTCCGATCGCGGCCAAAACGGTGATGATGATGATTAACTTGCGGTGTTTGGCCAGGATCAAGGTCAAATCCAGGATTCCCAGGTCTTTAGTCATGCGATACCTCTATTTTATCTTCCTTGCCCAAAAGATACAAGATGCTTCGGGCCAGGGTATATGCTTGCAGCTTAACGCTGAGAGAGCTGCTTTGAAACAGCTCGTTCATATCTGCCTGCAGCTCTTTGTCCAAAAAAGGAGCAACTTCCTGAAGGCAGGAAAATTCTTGGTTCAGATGGGCACGCAATTCCGCATTGCTTTGCCACCAATAGTCAAAAGGATTCATAGTCAGGCGGTTGGGCTGTTTGGTGATCATGCGCTTGATGGTGTCCGATCCCCGCCAAACGTTGTACTTGAGTTTTACAAACCAATAGGGATCAGAGGCTCTGGCTCCGGTTTTTTCCCAGGTATGACGGGCGGCCACAGGAAAGGAGTAATTCATCCAGGCCAAATATGCCCGGCTATCATAACGCTTGGCCGGGTCTATATTCAAAGCATATTGCATAAATTCCGGCTCGGTAAAAGCAGACAAACTGTGTGAGAAATGATAAGTAGCCAGATCGCCATTGATCATCCCATTCAAGCCCCGGTTATACAAGACAAAAGCTTCGTGATTAGGGTATTTTTCCCGCACAAAGCCCAGCTCACTGGAAAAGCGTTGCAAAATAGTGGTAGAATAGGCAGCAGCCACAGGATTCACCGGAGTGTGAGTGCGGCCAGCCAGATAAGTGCCCTTGACGATGTCTCCGATTTGTCCTGAATGCAAGATGCCATAGCGCTCCAGGGGCATATCTTGCAAAGCCTGAAAGAGATGCGCAGCACCATGCATCACGATCTGCCCTTCGTGATACTGTAGATTTTCCCCGAGGCCATACAGGTATTCCCCACCTTCAAGAGAGGAGAAATGCAGCTTTAGACCCAGCTCTTTCGCTATATCCGCCGCGATAGTGGCATCCAGATACCCGGGCTCACTGATGCTCAATACCGAAAAGCCTTTGTAGCCCAATTTGTCAGCGATATAGACCACCATACGCGAATCGAGCCCTCCGCTGAGGAAGGCCAGATGCTCATAATTTTCATCTCGCTCGAAGGCATCCGATACGGCAGCGGTCAAAAGCTGGGTAAGCTCTCGGTAGCATTTATGATTGGCCTGGTGCCGGATTTCAAAATTCCAACTGAAATAACGCTTTTCTTCCAGTCTGCCCCTGACGTAACTCAGGCAGCTGGCCGAGGGCAATTGTTTTACTTCCTTGATGGTAGTAAAACCCTCCAGCATATAGCCATAGCTGAGGATCATGCGAGCGCCCAAGTCACTCACCGAGCACTGAACACCAGATGCAGCCAAAACATCTACTATGGTCTTGATTTTATCGGCCACGATGATAGTGTCACCCTGATGATAATAGTACAATCTCACTGAGCTGGCCGGGCCTGTAAATATCCTAAATTCCCCTGAAACTACATTGTAACGGGCTGCAAAGAAATACCCATGCAGCTTGCCGAGAATGCTGGTGTCCTTTGTAGCCTGCCAAAGCAGATCTTTGAGATCTTGGGCGGCATAGGCATTTACCAGGCGTTTGCCATTGGCGATGATCCCTTCCAGGATGAGAAGTTCATCGCCACGTTGCTCTACAAAAGAATCGGATAGATGCTTCTCGGGCGCTTTATAATAAAGCTTACCAGGCACATATTCTGGAATCTTTGGGCAAATATTCTTGCCATATTCAGAGGCTGGCTGAAGCAGACAAAGCATCAGATCTTTAGTTCCAACCAAGGCTTTAAGACTTCAGGCAAGTTCAAACTGCCATCGGCCTGCTGATAGGTTTCCAAAAGAGCAATCATCAGACGCGGTGTAGCCACGCCCGAACCATTGAGAGTGTGCAAATGGCGCAGCTTGCCCTCAGCATCCTTGTAGCGGATATTGGCGCGCCGGGCCTGAAATTCGCCAAAATTGCTCACCGAAGATACTTCCAGATACTTTTGGCTGCCGGGAGCCCAGACTTCCAGGTCATAAGTTCTTTGGCTGGCAAAGCTTAAGTCTCCAGTGCAGAGCGAGAGCACCCGATAGTGCAGCCCAAAGGCCTTCAGGATATCTTCAGCATCTTGCAGCATTTCCTTCAGCGCAGCCTGCGAATCTTCCGGCTGCACAAAGCGCACCATCTCCACTTTGTTGAATTGATGCAGACGTTGCAAACCGCGAGTGTCTTTGCCATAGCTTCCCGCTTCTCTTCTGAAACAGGGCGTGTAGGCCACAAACTTTTGCGGCAAGTCTTTATATGGCAGCACTTCATCGGCGTAGAAATTCGTTACCGGCACTTCTGCGGTGGGGATCAGGAAGAGATCGTCATCATTGATGTGATACATATCTTCTTCCAGCTTGGGCAATTGCCCGGTGCCGGTCATGGTCTTACGGTTCACGGCCAAAGGCACCATCAGCTCGGTATAGCCGTGCTTTTGAATGTGATATTCCAACATAAAGTTGATGAGGGCACGTTCGAGTTTAGCGCCAAATCCGGTATAAATCGGGAATCCACTGCCCGAGATTTTAGCACCGCGGGGCAAATCCAGCAGGCTATTGGCAGTGGCGATATCGAGATGATCCTTGAGCTCAAAATCGTACTGGGGCAGCACTCCCTCATGCCGAATCACCTCATTCAGGCTTTCATCCCGCCCGATGGGGACGTCGTCCTCCGGGATATTGGGAATAGCCAGCAAGAGAGCGTCCAAAAAGGCGTTGGCTTTGCTGAGCTCACTCTGGATGGTCTTGATTTCTGCGGCCACAGCGCCCATTTCATTTATCTCGTCCGTGGCAGATTCTTTGGCTCTTTTCTTTTGGGCAATCACTTGGGAGACCGCATTTTGCTGGGCTTTGAGATTATCAAATTTGTATTGCAGGCTGCGCCGCTCTTCATCTGCCACCAGCAGAGCGTCCAGATCCGCCTTTTCGTTTTTATTCTTGATCGCAGTCCTGATGAGCTCAGGATTTGCCCTAATATATTTGATGTCTATCATTTGCGGCTCTCCAGAGCGATATTGATCATCTCAAGATATTGATCTGCTTTCAGCGAAGCTCCACCGATGAGGCCGCCATCGATATCCGGCATCGCCAGCAGTCCGGCAATATTATCCGGTTTTACGCTACCACCATAGAGAATGGGGATTTCATCTGCCAGAGCCTGGCTATAAGTGTGCGTCAGCCAGTTGCGGATAATGCTGTGCACTTCCTGAGCCTGTTCACCAGTAGCGGTGCGTCCGGTGCCGATCGCCCAGACCGGCTCATATGCGATCATAATATCCTCTGCGCTGTAGAGGCTTACATTGTTCAGGCAACCGTTTAATTGTTCCAGAATCACCTTTTGGGTATCATCCGCATCTCGCTGCTCCAGGGTTTCACCCACGCAGAGGATGGGTTTGATGCTGTTATCCATCAGCATCATAAGCTTTTCACGTACGATTTCATTGCTTTCGTTGTGCATTGCGCGCCGCTCTGAATGTCCCACGATTGCATATTCCAGCCCCAAAGAAGTCAGCATTGCAGCCGATACTTCTCCGGTGAAAGCGCCTTCGGAATGAGCGCTCGCATCCTGCGCAGCCACTTTGACAGAGGTGTCACTCAGCTCCCTTTGCAGCAGAGCCAAAAAAGGATAGGCCGGAGCCAGTATGGGCAAAACCCGCCCCAAGTCTTTTGTTTCCAAAGAACTTGCGATTGCTTTGCAAAAAGCTCGCACGTCTTCTAAATCTTTATACATCTTCCAATTACCAGCGATAACGATCTTACGCACTTCTCACCTCAGGTCTTTTTTTACTTACTAAACACCATTTTGTAATTCTACCTAATACGTCAAGAATTTTCGGGATTTCAGCTTTTTATGCCCAAGGCTACGGTGCCCGGCACTATGATCTTGGGAAAATCCGGCTATTGCATTAACATATTAACGAATCTTGTGTATTAGGAGAAATGGTATGCTTACAAACGCCCGGCCCCAAGTGATAGTGGAATTCGGTTCAAACTCATTGAAAGTCATGCAGATAGTCAGACCAAAAGCTCAAGCGCTGGTAGATTACCGCGTGCCCTTGCGTCTGGCAGCCCAGATTCTACCCTCTGGAGATCTTTCGGAGCCTGGCATCCAGAGCATGATCTCCCAAATCCAAAAGTTGCACCGCGAATATGGCGAAAGCTCTGATCTTCGCATCTTTGGCACACAGGCTTTGCGCCAAGCCCGGAACCGACAGGATATAGTAGAAAGAATCAAACAGGAAACCTCCTACCAATTGAATATCCTCAGCGTTCAGGAAGAAGCGGAAGCGGCTTTCAAAGGTATTAAAAGCGGGCTAAAGCTCAAAGGTAAAGTCTTGTGTTTTGATATAGGTGGAGCTAGCACTGAGATTATAATCGGAAGCGGAAAAGGCATTCTGAACAGCTTCAGCTTTCCCTTCGGAGCTGTGAACCTGAGCCGCCGCTGGATCAGGCATGAACCCATCAGTCTTTGTGAATTCCATCTCCTGCAGGATGAGATTCACCGGCAATTGAGATTCAAATCACCCAAAATAACCAGCCTCATTGGCACGGGAGGCTCTATTGTCACTTCAGCCATGGTGGCTTTGGGGCTGCCCCAGGCGGAAGAAAGCAAGGTCAATTCCTTCCGGCTACGCTCCTCTGAGCTGATGCGCCAAGTCCAGACTTACCGGGCCCTGAAGAGCCAGGATATCGCCAAAATCCCGGGGATGGATCCAGCCCGCGCCGATATCATCCTCCCCGCCTGTATGATCATGCAGAGACTGCTGGAGATCTGTGGACAAGAAGAGATTATCACCAGTAGCAGGGGGGTTCGGCATGGATTGCTGGGGAATTAGCGACGTAGCGCTGTCTTCAGACGGCGCGTGGCCACAGAATAGTGAATGGTGAGTAATGAATGACCAGTCCGTTCACAACTGACAGCTCTACACTCTAAATATTTGAAAGTTTGATCGCAGCCAAATCAAGATGATTCATGAAATATAAGACTGAGCTGCGTTGTGCCCGGCCTTAAAAGACCGGGAAAAAGTCTCGGCCAGCTATAGCCTTATGGTACCACGGCTAAAGCCGCGGTCTAAAGTCTTTCAAGGAAGATATAGGCTTAGCCACAGATCTATATGCGCCAGATCTAGGCTTCGCTAACGTACAATACAAACCAGACATAGGTTTCGCTACTGATATCCAAGCACATACCCTTTAGCGGCAAATTATATTGTTCCATATCAGATTTGGACTAGCTAAGCACCCTTGGTGCCACCTTCCCTCTTCACCAAACTTGATTTCAACATGTCAAAGAGAAGGGCAAGAAAGCAATTTGGAACAGGAGATCTCCCCTCCATGCTATATTGCCCATAATCAGCCCAAGGACCCCAAATAGCTGCCCCTTCCCTACAGACCCGAATAGCATCCTCTCCAAAGGCAGAATATATTCTACTCATATCTGCCAGCACTACGCCGTTAGCGTGTGCCCCCAGCCTACAGACCCTGCGTGGCTCTCATCCCTTAGCATACCCAACCTTGAAATATTCAGCCTACTGGACTTGCCAGATAATAGAGCAGGAATTGAGCCAATAGTTTGATGACAAGATAAGTTGTTGCACAATATGCAGATAAATAGATTTGTGGCGAAATGTGCTGTGGTGAAAAATACCACGCAAGAGGGGATTTTTAAGGGGGATATGGGGAGTATGTGGTATTATTTACGAGGGATTTCGATACCTAAAGTGCCGAGTTTTTTCCAGAGATTGGATTTGTCTATTTTAAGATATGCTGCTGTCCTGCTTATGTTTAGATCATGCATAATGAGCGTCTGCTCCAGGTAATTGCGTTCGAAGTTTAGCACAATCTCACGGTAAGACAGAGCTTCGTTTTCTCCACAATCCGGCATTGTGGTAAAATCTACCACGCTTAAGGTGTCGTTTGGGGAAAAGACCAGGGCGCGCTCCACTGTATTTTTCAGCTCACGGACATTGCCGGGGTAGTTCTGCTCCAAAAGCCAGGCTGCTGCTGAGGGAGCCAGAGCTTTGGGACTGATCTGATGCCGGATGCAGAAGCTGGCAATGAAATGCAGGCTAAGGGGGATGATGTCCTCCGGTTTTTGTCTGAGCGGCGGAACTTCTATAACGATACTGCCTATGCGATAGTACAGGTCTTCTCTGAAGTCGCCATCTTTGATTCTCTGAGGCAGGTCTTGATTGGAAGCGCTGATGATCCGGACATTTACTTTTTGGGGTTTGCCTCCCAGCTTTTGGATTTCCTGCTCGGAAATTACGCGTAGCAATTTAGCCTGTTCAGACATAGGCAATTCACTGATTTCATCCAATAATATGCTGGAGTTTTCCGCGTATTCAAAATAGCCTTTGCGCGTGCCCACGGCTCCGGTAAAAGCGCCTTTTTCATAGCCAAATACTTCTGCTTCAAAGAGTTCGTGGGGAATAGAAGCACAATTCACGATCACCATATCCTTGGCGCTACGATCTGACAGTCTATGGATAGCCCGGGCGACCAGTTCTTTGCCCACACCGGTTTCCCCAGAGATGAGCACCGGAGTATCAAACTTGGCGGCTTGAATGATGGCGTCATAGAGCTTGTGCATGGGGCCGGAGCTGCCGATCATGCCAATGGAAGTTACTTGCAGGCTGCGCAGATCTCGCTGCATGATAATGCTTTCGCTGAGGCGGGAAAGCCGGATAAAAAGATGGTCTTTGGCGATTGGTTTTTCGATGAAGTCATTGGCTCCGTATTTGATGGCATTCACCGCATCCGGGATGTGCCCGGAGCCGGAGATCATCAAAATAGCCATGTCTGGAAAAGCCGCACGGGCCTCTTCCAGCATAGCAAAGCCGTCTTGCAAAGCGGGAAAACACATGTCCTGCATCACCAGATCAAAGTCTTTTGCCTTCAGCAAAGCGCGAGCTTCCTCAATGGTACTGGCGGTATCCACCAGGTAGCCCTGCGAACGGATCAAATCTGCAGTGAGACGGCAAAACATAAAGTCGTCATCTGCGATTAGGATTCTGATCTCAGTCATCATGCTCTCCTTTGAGCCAAAGCGAAACTGTGGTACCCACAGCTTCTTCGCTTTGTATTTCAAAGATTCCTCCCATGGACTCGATGATCTTGCGGGTTTCAGGAATGCCGATACCGGTGCCAAATTGATTTGTGGTAAAGAAGGGCTTGAAGATATCTTCCATGTATTTGGCGGGTATGCCTTTGCCGCTATCTTCCAGCTCCACCAAAATGCTGCGTCCCTCTTTGGGGCTTTTGTGCAGAGGGAATTCTTTGATCGTGATTTGCAGATTTCCCCCGGCTGGCATGGCTTCGGTGGCGTTGTTTATGATATTGATCAGAGCTTCTTCAAAGCGGATGGGCTCGATGCGGGCGTGAATGGAATTGAGCTTGTAATTCTTCACCAGATTCACATTGTCCGGGATTCTTACTTGCTTCAAGGCATGCTCTATGGAGGGGACCAGGTCCTGCAATTTCAGTTCATAATCCCGCATTTCGGTAAAGCGCTGGAAAGCATGGGTAAAGATGCGGATCTTCTCGATCTCGCCTTTGGCCATTTCCAGATACTCCTTATGAGCTTCGTTTTCGGTGGATTCCAGGGGGTCCAAAGCCAGGAGTACATTGGTGATATGCCGGCGCACGTGATGCGACAAGCGACGGGCAGTTTCAGCCCATTCCAGGCTCTGCTCCTGCCCATCCTGGGTAAGGCTGAACATGCAGATCAAATAGCGGCTTCTAAAGCCCTTGAGCTTTTCAGCGTGCAAACGGATTGTTTTCCCCGCAATCTGCACCTGGCTGTCCTCATATTCTGTCCATTTACTACGGAAGCTTTTCAGTATATTAGACAAGGCAGGCAAGCTATCATCAAGATATTGGAGGTCGGCTTTGGGATTGTGCGCCAGGATCAGTTTCAAGCCTGTTTTATTGATGTATGATATCTTACCCTTGCGGGTAACTAAGACCAGCCCTTCTTCCAATTGATTAATGCTCTCCACAAAGCCCTTTCTCTGCCGCTTGATCAGCAGAATTGCATAAAGCAACAATATCAGCAAGGCCAGTGTTATCAAAGGATAATAAGCTTTAAGCTGCCGGTAAATATAGCTGCTAACTGGGATCGGATCCAGAGTATAAAGCATGAGAGTTTGCCTGGAAATGACCGCGATTTGGCGCTTGTTGCCTCTTCCATTGTCAATCACTTCCAGCCAGGGACTTTGCTTGTCCGGAAAGGGTTTATCCAATTTAGACAGCTCTTTATAATTGTGATTTAGTACCATTATTTCGTCTTTGTTGTTCAGAGCAAAGATCGTTTTATATCCTTTTTGCTTAATATCCGCTATGGCCAATATACGTTTGATATTGGGCACCCGGCGCGGGGTGATGTCCACCAGATGCTTGTCATATAGCATCAGCCCTTGCAGATTGTCATTGATCAAAAGGTAGTAATTCGCTGAGTTATCCAGCCTCTGTAGATAGTTAATCGCAGCATTGAAATCCAGAGTATTAGGCAGGTTCAATTCCTGGATTCTTTTGAGCTGACCAGAGGCATAGCTCAAGCGTAAGATCATATCTGAATCTGTATTTGCGCCCTGGGTGCTGATGCGCGCGTAAATATCCAGGATGCCATCCTGATCCACATCTCTGACCTGCAGTTTGGCTTCTCCCAGGCCATCAAAGAGCTTGTGCAGATGCAGGAGCTTGCCATGGCGATCCACTATGGCAATATGCCCGCTGAAATCGTCCAGGCCATTCAGAGATTCTATGGTATTGTTATGAGCAAGATTAGCAAAGATGAATTCGCGTGTCCCATCGTTATCTAAATCTTCAAAATATAAACTGGTGAGATTGCAGGGGGTGCGGAAAAACCAGTTCAAGGCGCCAGTTTCAAAGTCAAAAACCATCAGCCCGCGTGGATTCACGCTATAGTCATCTATAGCCAGACAGACCAAATCCAGCTTGCCGTCATCATCAATATCGTCCAAAAATTGCGGCACGATCTGCGCAGTCCATTCATAAGACGCTACATCCATGAGATAATCGTCCCGGGGATAGGGCTCAAAGCTCTTCATTTCGCGCTTCAGAGGTAACTGCCAAGTATATTGGGCGGCGTTTAAATAAAGGTTTTTACCATCATTGTAAGAGTAGAATAGCCAAGAGCTGTTGTCGGTGGGATCGGTTACGGCTTTCAGGCTAGATACCTTGCCTTCCGCGATATTGATCTGCGAGATGGCTTTGCCATGCAGGTTTTGAAGTAAGAGATAGCTTCCGGAGCCTTGAGCATGCGCGGTAATGAGCAGCGGCTTGCCGTCTGCTCTGAGGTCTGCAAAAAGAGGCAGAGCTGTGGTGGGTTCAAAACGGTAAGAGGATTGCAGTTTGAGCTCATGAGTGTGGAACTGGCCGACTTTTTGGCAGGAGCTCAGGCTGAGTAGCAATAAAACAAAGCAAGCAAAGCTCAGAAGCGCTTTAATCTGCCCTTTCATAGTTCAGCCCTTATTTGAGCGCAGCCCAAGCTGGGGCCTTCATTATCGGAATTCAACCCCGCCATGACGCTCAGGGTCAAAAAAGCTGTGAAACCGTCATTAAACACAAAAAAAAGAGAAGACCTTTTCTTCATTAGAACCTCACATTTTTAGATAAAAACAAGAATTGCCAACCATAGCAATACCGTCAAGAAGAAATGTTTCAGGGCCGGTGCTTTTCGCTGCTCATGGCTTTGAGAGAGAGGAAATATGAGACAGGAAAAGGGGCCAAGGAGATTCTCCTCAGCCCCGTATGTCTTTATTGTTTAACTAATTATTAGTGTTTCTCTTTACAGAGTTCGATCAAAACTCCATTGGTGGACTTGGGATGCAGGAAAGCGATATCGGCTTGGTGCGCACCCGGTCTGGGCTCTTTATCGATCAGGCGTACGCCTTCTGCTTCGATATCTTTCAGCGCCTGTGGAAGATCGTCCACAGCAAAGGCCAGATGTTGTATGCCTTCCCCTTTCTTTTCGATGAATTTCGCCACCGGGCTATCTTCGGAAGTAGGCTGAAGGAGCTCTATCCTGGTGTCACCACAGGGCAGAAAGGCTACCCGCACCATTTGCGAAGGAACTTCTTCGATCGCTTCCAGCTTCAGGCCCAGCTTTTCGTAAAAAGCTATGCCTTCTTCCAGGTTTTTCACTGCGATGCCGATGTGTGATATCTTCTTTACCACTTGCTGCTCCTATTTACCGTATTTTTCAGCCAGCTTAAAGCCCAGCTTCATCGCCTTGATATTCAAATCCACAAAAGAGGGTTTGACGGATTGTGCGATGGAAGCCGCCAGCGATTCATCACTCACGATGCCGGTGATCTTGGTCAAAAAAGCCACCGAGAGCACGTTTGTGGAGATTGCTGAGCCCAATTCGGTCTGGGCGATCTCTGTAAAGGGCAGTTCATAGGTATTGTCTGCGGCCAGAGCCAGGTTCTTTACAAAGGTGGTGTCTATGATCAGGATGCCGTCGTCCCTGAGATCAAAGAGGTATTTGTCACAGGCTTCCTGAGTGAGTGCCAGCAGACAGTTGAAGTTCGTGGCTTCCGGGAAAAAAATATCGCGATCGCTGATGATCA
>JAJBAY010000122.1 GCA_020532515.1 Candidatus Cloacimonadota bacterium
CCGAGAGCTTCATTATCGTACGGACAAACCCGCTGGGGGAAGGCGGCGAAGAGGAGATCGCCTTTCTGAACGATTTCGGTTTTGATGCGGTACGTGTGGCAAAAGTGAAAAACGAACTGGAGATCGCCCGCGCCCTTACCCTGCTCTCGCCGGACAAAGAGCTGCATATCTCGCTGGAGACCAAAGAGGCCTACCGGAACCTGAGCCGTCTCCGTTTTGATGAACGCTTTACCGTGGCCAACCTCGGTATCCTTGATCTTCTCACCTCGCTGGGGCTGCCCCAGTCGATCCTCAGGCTCGGCAACCCGACGATAGACTACATCCTCGGCAAGTTCCTTGTCGATGCGAAAACCGCCGGGATCCACCCGGTCTCTTTCATGTTCCAGGAGTACAACGACACCGAAACCTTCAAAGCCTGGTGCGAGCATGAGAAGAGGATGGGCTTCGAGAGCAAAGCCTGCATGGGACCCAAACAGGTGGCTATCGCCAACGAGCTTTTCGGTATGGATCAGGCAGCGATGACAAGAGCCAGACATATCAAAAAGGTATTTGAAGCCCATGCCGCTCACGGGGAAAACGGCTTCATGGATGAGACCTACGGGTTTATCGACGAACCGATCTACCGCGATGCGCTGCTGGTGCTTAAACAGGAAGGAAAAATATAATGCTGCGGATCCTTTTTGTCTTACTGCTCCCGTTTATCCTACTCGCCAATGAGGATCGGCCTCCGATCCCCTATGACTTCCTTGCCAAAAAAGAGGCACAGCACTTCATCGCGCAGATGGTCAAAAAGCACGGCTTTAAAAGCGCCTACCTCACACGTATACTAAGCGATGCAAAACTTGACAGGGATACTCTGGCAAGGTATACAGGCAGATACAGGCAAAATACGACCGTGGGGACCTGGCAGCGGTTCAAAGCCCATGTCCTAGACCCGGAATCACTTGAAAAAGCCGAAAAGTTCAAAGAGAAGCATGCCAGGATACTCCAAAAAGCCGAAGCTGACTACCATGTCGATGCAGCGTATATCGTAGGGTTCATCGGCGTGGAGAGCAAGTTCGGGGAGTATACCGGGGAGTACCGGCTGCTTGACTCGCTCACGACCCTGGCGTTTCACAAGAACCGCATGCAGAAGTTTTTCAGAAGCGAGCTTGAGCACTTTTTTCTGATGTGCCGTGAAGAAGGGTTTGACCCCTACAGGCTCAAAGGCTCATTTGCCGGAGCAATGGGCGTGGTGCAGCAGATGCCTTCGGTCTACCGGAAGTACGGGATGGACTACAATGGTGATGGCAAAAAAGATCCCTGGTCTGCCGAAGACGGCATCGGGATCATCGCCAGATTTATGCATAAAAACGGATGGGAAAAGGATGGACAGGTAGCCGTCAGGGCAGACTTCAAAGGAAAGCACTACAAGGGACTGAAAACGGGATACAAAACCGCCTATACCCTCTCCAAACTCAGAAACTTCGGTATCACGCCCCATACCCCCTATCGATACAGAAAGGCCAGACTCATCAAACTCACCGATAAAGCGTCTGACGAACTGTGGCTTGGGGCTCCCAACTTCAGGATCCTCATCAGGTATAACCCCAGCTCCAACTATGCCATGGCGATCCACAAGATCGCGCAGCATGTCAAGCATACTAAAGGATCAGAGAGTTTTTTTCAAAGGCTTTTTGACTGAGAAATTACTTGCCGATCATGATATCCGTAGCTTTAATGACCGCACAGACTTTGCTGCCAGGCACGATCTTGAGAGCCTCAACCGACTCTTTCGTTATTACTGCAACAATCCGGTCAAGATCCCCCATAGAGAGCACAACCTCCGCATTGACCTTGCCTGCACGGATGCTCTCTACGATGCCTTCAAATTTGTTTTGTGCACTGATATGTATCTCACCTGTAGCCAAAAGTACCGATGTCGCCTTGAAAATAGCCGTCACATCATCACCTTTATCCAATCCCAGAGATTCGACTGCATTGTTGGTGATGATAGAAACCAGCCTGTTCCCGCTTTTCAGCTGAACATGAAGCTGTGTATTGACCACCCCCTTTACGATCTTCTCTATCTTCCCGGAAAGCTGATTTCTCGCACTGATCTGCATGGAGAGCCTTCCTATCGTTTTGAGTGTGCCTTTATCTACGTCAGTTACCTGTTTCAGCCTTTCCAGGAAACGTTTTTGTTCTTCCTTGAGTATGCTGTAGGTCTTCAGTAGGTTTTCTCCGTACTGGGTCAGCGTCGTCCCTCCCCCGCCTTTGCCCCCGGTCTCCCGCGATACAATCGGGGTCTGGGAAAGGTTATTCATCGTATCGACCGCATCCCAGGCAGCTTTATAGCTCATCGGTACCGCTTTGGCCGCTTTGGAAATGGAACCATGCTGTTTGATCGCGTTGAGGAGTTGAATTCTCTTTTCAAGTAAAAAAGGCTGGTCTGACAGCTCCAGCGTAAGATTGGATGTAAGCTCCATGGATATCCTTCTCCTGTTAAACTGTGATTACATAGTATTGATATATTATATATCAATAATTTTAATATCACTTTATTTGGCAACGCCGGCCTGTTATATCGGCGGTAGCGCTATGCTCCCATTCTCTTGGGGAGCTAGGAGAGTTCGGTCAACAACTTTTTCAAAAGATTTTCAAGCGTAGCCTGTTCGCTCTCTTCAAGCCTGGAAAGAACTTCCGTGTTGATCTTCACAACATCCCCGAAAGCATCGGAGACAAGCTTTTTTCCTTCGCTGCTCAGTGCCACAAGCAGACTTCTCTTGTCTTTCCGAGAAGGTATCCTCTCGATCAGCTTTTTCTCTTCGAGTTTCTTAAGCAGCTTTGTCATACCGCCCGAAGAGAAGATCATACTCTCATACAGATTAGTGGGACTCATCGGTTCGATATGACAGAGCAAAGTCATTAAAACATCAAACTCAGATGTGGAGAGATTGTATTTCAGAGAGAACATTTTCTCTTTTTTTTCGCTGACAAGTTTGTTGACAAGCACAAGGGGCAGCCCTATATTGACCAATAGTGTAGAGTCCGGATATTGCTCAGCTAAATTCTCTTTAAAAAATCTGCGCTTCTCTTCGATAAAAGCTAACATATCCTGCTTCATTTACTTGCCCTGTTGATATTTAAAATAATCTTTGATTGAAAATTGTATAATAAATTACTTAACAGCTTGATTTAATCATCTTTCCGGAAAGATAATTTAAGCCAAATAATGATATCTTTCCGGAAAGATATATATCACTATACAGGAGAGACAATGAAACCGATGAAGACAAGGTGCTTGAGTACCATACTCTTAAGCACACTCTTATTAGGATTAAGCGGATGCAGCGACAAAGAGAGCGGCAATAATGCACAAGCACCGCAGGCTCAGGCAATGCCTCCGCTGCCTGTGGCCGTCTATCAGGTACGCTATCAAAATGCCACGATAGAAAAAACCTATCCGGCTGTCCTCAATGCCTATGAAAAAGCAGATATCGTGGCGAGGGTTTCGGGTATTTTGGAAGAGAAACACTTTACCGAAGGGGCTTTTGTCAAAAAAGGTGACCCGCTTTATACCATCGAGCAGGATATCTACCAGGCAAAACTCGAAACAGCGCAGGCCGTACTGGAGAAAGCCCAGTCAACGCTCCAGAGGGCCGAAAAAGACTGGCAGAGAGCCAAGGCACTCCAGAAAACAAACTCC
>JAJBAY010000029.1 GCA_020532515.1 Candidatus Cloacimonadota bacterium
TTGGTAGCGATCTGAAATCTGCAGCATTCGATGCTTAGGGATATCGGACTTCCATTTCGAAGCCATCTTCATGATCTGGGTAAATATAAAGATATGGCTGCGGGTGCCTGGCCTTCAAAGGCCAGGAAAACGTCTTGTGGCAAATGGCGGTGGTGTGGGGTTAAAAACCCCCACCTGGATTCTTTCAAGGATCATGTGAGCTATACTGTTTACGGTGTATGTCAATCCCGGGAAAAATCGGCGATCCTCATGCCCTTAAACGATTCACCAGCATAGACTAATACTCAGGGCACAATAAATGGGAGAATCTGAGCATAGATTTTCCCGCTTGACAGTCTGACCGTTTTGAAAGAGAAGTATTCATAATGAATATTGGCTTTGCCAAAGGAATATATTTGAGGTTTACAATGAAAATACAGGCCCTGTTGCTTGTCATAATAATGCTTTTACTGGTCTCTGGCTTTGCCGGATGTTCCAAAAACAAAAACTTACACAAAAAAGCCCTGGACTATTTTGAAAGGGGAGATTACGATCGTGCCACCATGTTGGCTGCCGAATCGCTATTGCTGAAGCCGGATTATGATAAAGCCTTTTATACCCTGAAGGAGGCTTACCCCAAAGCTAATCAAGCACATCTGGACGAAATCTCAGCGCTCAAAAACTCCGAAAACAATGATAAGTGGGAGTTCATTCTGGCCGAATATAAAGCTCTGGATGAGCTGCATCGCTCTGTTCGCAAGCTGCCCCCCATCAGCGATCCCAATACCGGGGTCCGCCTGAGTTTTGACCCCAGAGATTACAGCTCCGAGATGGCAGAGGCCAGAAGTAATGCCGCCGAAAACTATTATCAAAAGGGCATACATCAGAGCATGATGGATAGCGGCCGCAACTCCCAGAAAAAAGCCGCGGGTTTCTTCAAATCTGCCCTGAATCTAATGCCGGACTACAAGGATAGCACTACCCGCTATGAGACTGCCCGGCAAAACGCTATCATCCGTGTGGCCATTACAGCTTTTGAAGATAAATCCGGCGCTGGTAATCGCTATGGAGCCATCGCCGATATCCTTTCCGATCTGGTGCTCAGCTACATTGTTCAGGATGAATACAATTCCGAATTTGTGGAGATCATTACCCGGGCACAGATGGATCAAGTGATGCGGGAGCAAGAGCTCAGCGCCTCGGGATTGGTGGATGAAGCCAGTGCAGCCCGCTTGGGACTGCTTTTGGGAGCACAGGAGATTTTGAGCGGCAGAATCCTGCAAGTGGATTACATAGCGCCCCGCATCACAGCTCTTGATCAATACGAAACTGCCAATGTCGATATCGAGGATGACAGCCAGGAGCGTGCTGATAATAAAGAAGTAAACTGCCACTTTCGCAAATATACAAAAAGATCTGGCCTGCAGATTTTAGCTTCATTTTCTGTGGTGGATGTATCTACAGGGAGAATCAAGCTGCAGAAAAGCCTGAGCTCATCCCAAAACTTTGAAGATGAATGGGGCGATGTGATCAGCGGTGATGCCCGTGCCCTCAGCCCCAGCCAAAAGAATCTCGCCAAAAAGGCTGAGCCCTCCGCCCCCACCGCCAAAGAGATGGTCAATGAAAGCTTGATCGCGCTGGGCAGAGATATCTCCGCATACTTTTTCGACTATATCAAATGAGATATCTACAGCTTCTGGCGATCTTGATCCTGCTCTGCTCCTGCGCTACGAACAGCAAGCTGCCGGCCTGGATCGATGGCTTTGAGCACAATCCGCAGTATTTCAGCGCCCTCAGCGTGGTAAATACCCGCCAGCCAGATTATAAAGAGCTGGCCCGGGACTATGCCGCCCGGGAGATTGCCATGCAGATCAGCACCAGCATTGAATCTCATGTAGATATCAACGATAGCGAAAGATATGGCATCTCGCATACAGAGTACCTCTCCCAGATCCGCAGCAGCACTTCCGCCCGCCTGAAGAACCTCAGCCCTGTACACGCCTATGAAGACGCTCAAAAATACTATGTGCTCTACCGCCTCAGCAAAGCGGAATACTATGCCGAGCGCGCAGTTCTGCGAGACAGAGCCTTGCTGAAAGCCGCTGATCTTTTGGGGAAATACGATCTTAATCAAAGCTCTCCCGCCTCAGGCATTTTGCTGCTGATCTCAGCCTTGGATGCTGTTGCAGAATTCCTGGACATGCCGCTGATCTATGGGGGAGAGGATCTGGGCACAGAAATCTTTGCCCGCCTCTACGATCTATCTCTAAAACTGCAATACGTCTGGGACCTAGATGAGCTGGAAGTGACCGCCAAGGATTCCAAACCCACTATCATCACTGGCAAAACCTTCCTAAGCGATCAAGAGGCTCCAGCCCCCAAAATCCCGCTCTGCTTTAGCTCTGAAACTATCAAAATCCCGGGTTCTGCCTTTAGCGACAATAACGGGGCCTTCTCTATCACGATCAACCGGATAGATAGCTTTACAGCCACTCAGTATATTGATCTAAGTTTTGACCAACATCATTACGATGCCAATTTCCAAAACTCCACGGCTCTGGGCATCTGGCAAGGCCTGCACTTCGTCCCCCAAAGGCTGAAGCTGAAGGTTTCCCGTCCCCAAGTTTATCTGGATTATGCCTACATCTCCGGCTATCAAAGCGGGCAAAGCGAATCCGTTTCTGGCGCTCTGGCCAATCTCAATATAGCGCAAAGCTCAAAAGCGGAGGATTCCCAGTACATCATCCAGATCAGAATCTTCCCCAAAGATGGGGACTACCTGTCCCGGCTGAATTACTATAGCACCTTTGCCGATATACATCTCACACTGCTGGATCCAAAGACCGGTGCTACAGTGAATTATCTGGAACAGAAGAATCTGAAAAGCGGTGGAAATAGCCGCGAAAATGGCCAGCGTAATGCCGAAAGAGATGCGGTGAAGGAAATCTGCGATACGCTGTTATACAGGCTGATTTATAGCTATTTGATTCAATAGATCATTCATAGATCGTGTCGCCTATGCGGAGAAGCGTCACATAGATCAATTCACAAGCACCATTGCCGGTATCTTCCCGCGATACACTGCTGCCCCAAGCGGCGATCATCCTGCCATTCCGGCTGGCCTCTACATCCACAAGATGCCCTTCAATGCGGATCAGGTCACCTTTTCTGGCAATTTTCATGGCTTTTTTGATGTTTTTGGAGGCCGGAATCAGATGGTTGTTTGACATATGGTTTTGCACATATTGGGGAGTCACAGTGGCATTCTTCTTCATATTGAACAGACAAAAGCGGGAGGTCTGCCGGAATTTCATCTGCTTCAGATACAGTGGCATATCTCCCCAAACAAGGGCAAAATCGTAAGGGGCAAGCTCGTTCATAAAGCCGTGCAGATAGCGCTTTTTGCTGACCAATTGCGCGTCTATGCTGTATGTGGCTTTGGCGCTCATCACCACCATGCGCTTGCCAAAATGCAGCACAGGCAGAGCTTTGCGCAGGCTGTCTTGCTGAATAGGAGCGCGGCTAAGATTGATGGGATCGCTTCCCAAAGCCCGGCTGCCTTCTGCTTTTGTAAGCGAAAGCAATAGCATATTTACACTGACGGCCACCAGTAAAGCACACACGGACAATATGATGATATCGACTTTGCGCAAATGGATTCCCCTTTATCTGTCTTCTGGAAATACAAATCTTGTCATAGCCCGGAATGTCAAGTTTTAATTGAAAATTGCTGGGACTAATTGAAAATTGAGTATGGAAAATTGAGAATTTTGGAGGCAATTTGGCACTTGAGAAGAGGTATCAGATAGAGAAGCTGATATGATAACTCGATGCCCAGCCCTCATTTTCTTCGATAGAGGTGATAAATGCAAAAATCAGCTTGACAAATATTCCCCAATTGCTTTCATGATAAAAATTGAAAAAATAGGAGCTCCAGATATGTTCAAGAAGATTCTGATCGTCCTCTTTGCGTGCTTCAGCGCGCATTTGGTGGCTATGGACAAATACGACACCGCCATGGGCGTGCATTTTGGCACATCTACTGGCAATGGTTACAGCATCAGAAAATGGGGAGAGTCAAACGCCTACCAAGTGACTTTTGCTGCATACACCACCAGAAAACATCGTGATTACGGCGTCACACGGAAAAACTCGGTCTCTTTGGGAGCGAATTACCTGTGGGGACTTCACGATTCTGAGCGCTACAAATTTTACCTGATGACCGGGATGTCCTACACTATTCGCAGAATTCGAGAAGACGGCCTGTGGAGAAGTTCCGACCACTGGACTGTAGGGGCTGGACCGGGATTTGAGTTTGAATTTTCCGATCGCTTTCATGTGAGCATCGAGCTGCCCATGACCTATAATGACAAAGATGACATCACCATGTACATACCCTCTGGTGGCTTTTACTACTATTTTAAATAGTGCCATCTCAAGATCTCAGCTTTCAGCCGGGAATTACTCCCGGCTTTTTTGGTTTGGATGGGTGTATCTGAAGCATAGCCAAACCTGCCATCTTCTTGCACAATATAGCTGAATCCTTAGAATCAGCTTGACAAATATTCCAACGATTGCTTTCATGTAAAGTATTAATAAAGGAGCTGAAGATATGTTCAAGAAGATACTGATCGTCCTCATGGTATGTGCCAGCGCGCAATTGGCAGCGATGGATACCTACAATACTGCCATCGGCCTGCATTTTGGTACATCCTCTGGCAATGGTTACAGCATCAGAAAATGGGGAGATTCAAACGCCTATCAGGTAACTTTTGCTGCTTATGCCACCGGGAAACGCGATCCCATTTATCAAAACAGTGATTTCAACAATCACGAATTCCGGACTGCGCGCAAGAACTCGGTCTCCATGGGCGTAAATTACCTTTGGGGACTCCACGATGCCGAGCGTTACAAATTCTATGTGATGACCGGAATGTCTTATATTATGCGCAAGGTCAAGCGCTACTATGCTCCTGATGACAACAAATGGGTTCGGGACGACCGCTGGACTATCGGAGCTGGGCCAGGATTTGAATTCGAGTTTTCCGACCGCTTCCATGTCTGCATTGAGCTGCCCATGAGCTATAATGACAGAGATGATATCACCATGTACATACCCTCCGGGGGATTTTACTACTATTTTAAATAGCTTATAGCAAGATGCTCTGCTTTTGGGCTCAGATCAGTTGGTTGATGACGAAATAGCCGCTACAATCAATGAGCTCCTAACCCGTAGAGGATTTATCGTGACCGAGCAAAACCCCCAGTACAAAATGAAGATACAATACCAGACTGAGATTACCAAACAGAAGATTCTGATGAGCAGTGCGTATGCGAGCAGCAGCAGTGATTATGACTCTGGATCAGATTATTCGGGACTGGGAGTAGTGTTTGCGCTTGCAATGGCCGCAGCCTCTACCAGCAATACCAGCTCTTCTCAGACTATCGATATCGAATATGATATGTACAAGCATCGTCTGGCCTGCGAAATACATTCTGAAAGTGATCAAGTGATTTGGCAAAACGAAACCTTCGTAGATAGCCATCAATTAGATATTTTAAGCGCTTATATACCCCTCTTGCAGATAGCCTTTTCCAGCCTGCCCACTACTGATAAAGTGATACCCAGGGTGAAGAAGCTAAACGAGGGCAGACTCAGGGATTTTGCCAATATATACATATCCCGTAAAGTTGTCATGTGTCCGGCTCTGCCAAACCACATCAAATTTCTGGATTCCCGGTATTATGATGATGAGCGCTATGCCAAGTTCGAACCTCTGGGCATATCTGATCCCTCGGCAATCATGGCTTATATAGATTTATTGAGAACTGCCGAATATGCCATCCCCAGTGGAAACGAAAAGGATTGGAAAAACCCCAGTGAAAAAACGCTGTGGAAAAAGGCAACTTTGATCGGAAGATACTATCTGGGACAAGATGAAGCTCCGGTAAACGTGGTGATCAGTCTGAAGGGTAACTCCCACAACTATCTGGTGGACAAATGCCGCTTGGTAAGTGATGAAGCGTACCAGCAGCACCTGGATCGATACAATGCCTGGAAGCTTGCCCTGGTGGATTACTACAATTTCTTTGAGGAGTAATCTCCAGCTTCCAGAAGGTAATCATCAAGATCGGGGACAGTAATTACAAACTAAGACCTGAGCCCATAATTCGCGAAAATCCATCTCATTCGCACGATCCCTGTGACTATTATCCTGTTTTAAAGATGCCCGGCCTTCGATTTTTCTTGACAGAATGCTAAAATCAGACAAACGGTAAAAAAAACCTAAAGGAGTAAATAATGAAAAAAGGAATCGTTTTCCTGTTAGTCGCAGTCTTAAGTCTCGGACTCTTTGCCGAGAATGCAAAGTCTGAAGCAATCGAAAGCCTGAACACGGCAAAGTCCATGATCCAAAGCGGTCAATATATCAAAGCCCAGGAGGAGCTGGATTATGCCCAAGCCAAACTCAGTGAAATTCTTTCTGAAGACCTGCTGAAGTACATCCCGGATGCCCCGGCTGGATTTACCCTGGAGGACAAAACTTCACAATCTCTGGGACAGGCCGGAGCTATCATTGGCAGCGCAAATGCCATCGCCGCCACTGGATCTTACAGCAAAGATGATATGAACTTTGATCTGACCATTGCGGTGGGCGGTCTGCCTGGAAAGACTGCTGGACTGATGGGTTTGGCCTCAATGTTTGGTGGCATGACTGATATGAAAACCAAAACCATCAGGATAAAAGGCTACAATGCGACTTTGGAATATGACGAAGACGAAGAATCCGGCACTTTGACCATTAAGGTGGGAGAAAATATTACAGTATTAGTGACAGGAGACAATCTGGTGGATACTGATGCGATGAAGACTTTGGCCGAAAAGGTTGATTTTGATGCTTTAAAAAAAGCGTTCTAAGAGACTCTTCACTTACCTTACCCCCGTTTATCCAGGATGAATGGGGGTATTTTCAAGCTTAATCGGGATATGGGAAATCGTCATAATCCAGGCTATCGGCCTTGGGCTCTGGCCCGCGACTCAGTGTAAGCCGGATCAGGGATCTCTTTTCCAGTTTCGTACCAGCAGAAGGTTGAGAGCGAATGACCTCGTTTTGCTCATAATCATCGCTATAGGTAGAATCTACGATGCTGCTTCTGAGATCATAATTTCGCAATGTCACCATGGCATGCTGAAAGCGGTTGCCCCGCAGATCCGGCACTGTCACCATTTTGCTGCCTTTGCTGATCACCAAAAAGACGGTACCTTCCTCTCTGGTCCTGGTTCCCGGTGCGGGAGCCTGGCTTAAGACCTGATCCATCTTGATCACTTCGCTATACAGCGAATCCTTGATCACCGCGTGCAGTTTTTCTGCGTTAAGCGCATTTTTGGCCTCAGAAAGTCCCATACCCACCAAGTAGGGAGTTTCTACCTTTTTGGGGCGACCAAAAGCCAGAGGAAGAATCAACTGGCTGAAAATGAACGCAGTCACGAAGATGATGCCCAGTCCGATGCCGAACATATATCCCCATTTCTTCAGGTCTGTTTTGCTCACTTTATGCTCACTTTATCTTTTGCATCTTGGCAGCAAAAGCACCGTCCATGTGGTGTTTGAAGGGGATGGTCTTCATAAAGCCTTTTTCGGTATAGGCTTTGGGGATATATTTCTGGGCCGGGATCAGTTTGAAATTGGGATTATGTGCCAGAAAACGCTCGATCTGCGCTTCGTTTTCCTGAGGATTCATGGTGCAAGTGGAATAGACCAGATAGCCTTCCAGCTTCACAAAATTCGCCGCATGATCCAGCGCTTTTGCTTGCAATTTTACCAATTTAGGGATATCGCTATGTGTCTGCCATCTAAGGTCTGCCTTGCGAGAAAAGACACCCCAGCCGGAGCAAGGTGCATCTACCAGAACTCTGTGATAAGCCGGGGCTACCGGGCCATACTTTAGCGCATCGGTGGTGATCTGGATGATATTGCTGATTTGCAGGCGGTCTGCAGCCTGTTTCAACAGCTTCATCTTTTGGGGAATCCTATCCACGGCGATCACTTCTCCGGTGTTTTGCATCCGTTCTGAGATATAGGTGCACTTGCCTCCCGGAGCGGCAAAAAAGTCCAACACAGATTGCTCTGGCTGGGGGTCCAAGAGCTCGATAACCATGGCAGCCGAGGTATCCTGCACCGAGAAATAGCCTTCTGAAAAGGCCACTTCATTTAAAACCTCAGAAGCCTGTTTGGTGGTAAACATCATCTTGCTGGCTTCACAGGGCTGAATCTCGATCTCTCTGCGAGTAAAGTACTTTTGCAGTTTCTCAGGAGTGGTGGCCAGGGAATTTACCCGGATATGCAAGGCTGGATTCTCGTTGAAATACATAGCCAGATACTCGGTGGATTCTTCACCAAAAAGCTCGATCCAGGTCTTTATCAAATCCGGCGGATAAGAGTGTTCGTATGCAATCCTGAATATAGGATCTTCTGGATACTTGGTTTTGTCTTCCCGCAGGTAGGCCCTGAGAATAGCATTTACAAAATCCGCCACGGGCTCGGAAAGAACGCTTTTGGCCAATTCCACGGTTTCATTCACAGCCGCGTGGGGCGGAATGCTATCTAAATAGATGATCTGGTACAATCCCAGATAGAGCATGATCTTGATCTTGAGATCGGTGGATTCATACTTTTGGGCGTCGGTATAGTGTGAGAGGATAAAGTCCAGCTTTTGGCGCATTTTGACCACACCCTTCACCGTGGTATAAAAGAGAGCGACGTCTTCGTTGTTCGCTTTCAGTTTTTTGGCTCTGCGTGAAAGCAAGGTATCGGAAAAATCTCCGTCCTTAAACACTCTCAGGATAGTAGTATATGCTTCAGATCTAAAACTCATTTTGCCCTCTGATATAGTCTTTTAATCACTTCTTTGATCAGTTTCTCCTCGGAAAATTCGCGCTCTTCCGGACCCAGGAGTTTCAATTCCCGCTGGATCAGGCCTGCATTGAATCCCAAGGCCATCAAGGCACTTTCCACTTCTTGCAGTGGTGCATGGACAGCGGCAAACTGAGAAACATCCACATAGTCCATCAGCTTGTGAATCTTGTCTCCGAGCTCCACGATCAGGCGTTGAGCGCTCTTTTTCCCGATGCCGGGAACTTTGGTGAGCAGCCCCTCTTCCCCACTTTGGATACTCCTCACAAAGGCGGGTATGCTGAGGGTGGAGAGAATGGAGATGGCGGTTCTGGGACCGATGCCGCTGACTTTGGTAAGCTGGGTAAAGAGTTCACGCTCGGCCAGGCTGGCAAAGCCGTGGATGCGCACATCATCCTGGGAGAAGCTGAGGAAGCAGTATAGCGAACACTCACTGCCCACCGGCGGCAGGCTTTCATAGGTAGAGACGGGGATCTTGAGTTCCCAGCCTATGCCCATGGTTTCGATCACCGCTATTACCGGGCTTTTTTGAGTGAGGACACCTTTGATGTATTCGATCATGTAGTTTTTTCCCATTTGATGCGGTTAAAGTGCGTGGTAGCTATAGCCAGGGCATCATAGGCATCATCGCGCAGCTTGGTTTCGCTGAGCGGATACAATTTATTGATCATATAGCGCACTTGCTCCTTGGTGGCATTTCCATTGCCAACCACCGCTTTTTTAACTTCGCGGGGGCTGTATTCCACAAAAGGAATTCCTTGCTGTGCCAGAGCCAGAAGGATTACTCCCCTGGCGTGGCCCAGAACAAATATGCTTTTTATGTGTTTCTGAAAGAACATCGTTTCGATCGCCGCATAATCCGGTTTATACTCCTTGATGACCGCTACGATAGACTCGTAGAGCTGGCAAAGGCGCTGACCCAGATCCGGCTGGCGAGTTACATCGATCAGATCGCAGCCCGCAGCTATCACCTTGCTTTTTTCATATTGGATAAGTCCATAACCGCAATAGCGGCTACCCGGATCTATCCCCAAGATCATCATTGAAGATCATTCCTCAGATGAAAGCTCTGCCATTACCTCGTCGGACAGCTCAAAATTGGAATAGACCTTTTGGACGTCATCCAGCTCTTCCAGCATATCAATCAACCTGAGAAGTTTTGAGGCCACTTCATCGGCATTGACTGTGGTTTTGGGCACCCTGGTAAGTTCAGCATTTTCCACTGGAAATCCGGCAGCTTCGAAATTGGCCAGAACGGTGTGAAACTCTGAGGGATCAGTATATATTTCAAAATACTCATCTCCTGCTTCCACGTCTTCGGCTCCAGCTTCCAGAGCCTGCATCATGAATTCATCTTCATCGAGGCCGGCCACAGGGACATTTAGATAGCCTTTAAAATCAAAATTCCAGGATACCGCTCCGGATTCAGCCAGATTCCCACCATACTTTGACAGGGTGTGGCGCAATTCTGCCACAGAGCGGTTTCTGTTATCGGTCATCACGTCTATCACGATGCCCACTCCACCTTGGCCATAGCCTTCATAGGTTATCTCTTCATAAGAGACACCTTCGATCTCACCTGTGCCGCGTTTGATGGCGCGTTCGATGTTTTCGCGCGGCATATTGGCTGTTTTAGCCGTGAGAATAGCGGTTCTCAGCCGGGGGTTGGCTTCAGCATCGCCGCCACCATTTTTTGCTGCCAGAATGATTTCCTTGACCAAACGGGTAAAGATCTTTCCCCGTTTGGCATCTGCTGCGCCTTTTTTGTGCTTGATCGAGCTCCACTTATTATGTCCTGACATGTGTACCTCTTTATCTAACTAACTTCGTTATCCTGCCAGGCGGCTACCACCTTCTGAGTAATTTCTTCCGGAACTCTCTCGTAGTGAGAAAATTCTTGGGTAAAGCGTCCCCGGCCTTGAGTAAATGATTTCAACGCGGTATAGTATCCAAACATCTCCGCCAGAGGCATCTGAGCAGAAAGATATTGTTTCTTACCACGCTGTTCCATTCCCATGATCCGACCTCTGCGAGTGGCAATATCGCCCATCACATCGCCCATATATTCGCTGGGAACGATGATTACTATATTGTAAATAGGTTCCAGCAGGATGGGCTTGCATTTCTTGAAGCCTTCTTTGAGGGCCACTGATGAGGCGATCTTGAAGGCCATTTCGGAGCTATCCACATCGTGGTAACTGCCATAATATACTTCCACAGATACGTCCACCACTTTGTATCCTGCAATGATGCCTTTTTCCAAGGTCTCCAAGAGGCCTTTTTCGATGGCAGGAACAAAGTTTGAAGGAATCACACCGCCCACAATGGCATTGATGAATTGGAATCCTTCTCCACGTTCGGTGGGTTTGATTCTAAAATATACTTCTCCGTATTGGCCGCGGCCGCCGGATTGTTTTTTGTGCTTGTATTGGCTTTCCGCACTGCCGATTATAGTCTCTTTGTAGGGGATGCGCGGGGTTTTGAGTTCAGCTTCTACTTTGTAACGGTTTTTCAGCTTTTTCAAGACCAATTGCAATTGCTGGTCTCCCATGCCGGAAAGCACATTCTCATGAGTTTCCGCATTGAGATCGTAACGGATGGTAGAGTCTTCTGCGATCACCCTTTGCAAGCTGCCGCCAATCTTGTCTTCATCGGATTGATTTACGGCTTTGATGGCCTGCCAGGTGGTGGCTGCAGGGAGCTCTACGGGTTTGATGGCGTGGCGGGCATTCAGAGCAACGATGCTGCTCATCACCCGGGCATGTTTCAGCTTTACCAAAGAGCCAATCTCGCCGGCTCTGAGTTCGCTGCAGTCATGACGGTTTTTACCGAACATGTAGAAGGTATTGCCAGCTTTGTCTTTGGTATCTTTTTCCGGGTTATAGAATTCATTACCGGTTTTGAGTGAGCCAGAAAACAGCCTGACAAAAGCAAAATCGCCCATGCTGGGATCAGCATAAAGCTTGAAAATATAACCCAATAGCTCACCATCAGGGCTGGCGATGAATTCTTTGGGCTCGCCATCTTCCACCAGTTCAATCTTAGGGCAATCTGCAGGAGAAGGCAGATAAGCAACAATCGCTTCTACAAAAGCCATCACGCCTATGCCAGTGCCAGCGCTGCTGACAAAAGCGGGGACAATCTCGCCTGTGGCAATGCACTTTCTGAGCCCTGCCACCAGGTTTTCCTGCTTTAGTTCCATGTTTTCCAAAAACTCATTGAGCAAAGCTTCGTCAGTCTCGGCCACAGCTTCCATGAGCTGCAGTCTGGCATCTTCCATCTGATCTTTCATACTGGCAGGAACATCCACCATTCCAGCGGTTGTATAGGCTTTTTGGAGGACTACGTCCACCACGCCTTCAAAGGCTCCTTCTTTGCCAATGGGTATGTGAACCTTCACCGGCCTGAGCTCGGTATTCTCATGGATGGATTCCAGAGTTTTCTCATAGTCCGCGTGTTCACTGTCCATACGGTTTACCAGGATGATCTTGGCTTTGTTTTTGCCCTCTAATTGTTCCAAAGCAAGCTCCAGACCCACTTCAAAACCGCTGGCAGCATTGGCCACGATTACCACGCTTTCCACAGCGGGAAGGGCAACCACGGTATCGCCCACAAAATCCGGATAACCGGGGGCGTCCAGGATGTTGATCCTGTGATCTTTATAATCTACGTAGCCGATGGCAAGCCCCAAAGACATCTTTTTCGCAATTTCTTCTGGGTCAAAATCAAGTACGGTATTGCCTTCATCAATTCTACCAAGTCTATTGGTAGTATTAGTTTGATTAAAGATTTGTTCTGCCAAAGTAGTCTTGCCAGCACCGCTGGAACCGACTAACATTAGATTGCGTAACTTCTTCATTGAGTATTCTTTCATGTTTTTCCTCGTGTATTTATCTCATTTTCATAGAATTCTTATAGCGTTAAACCATGATTTCTGCTTCCTTGTAGCTGTCAATGCTTTTGTTTGTTCTTGACACACAAAGCAGGGTTAAAATATATTGGATTAAATTAATTTAAGGAGGTTCCAGCATGGAACAAGAACCACGCTCATTTACAAACCAAGCCAATCTGAGTCCTCAGCAAAACATGGCTCCGATCATGACCATTGGAAATTGGATCGTCACCATGATTATCCTTGTCATCCCCATCGTAAACATCATTATGCTGATAGTATGGGCAGCGAGCTCTTCCGAAAATCCCAATCGTAAGAACTGGGCCATCGCGCAATTGATCTTTATGGGTATTGGTATTGTCTTGTACATACTTCTTTTTAGTACTATAGCAGGTATGATGGGAGGAATGGCGGGAATGCTCGGCGGCTGAGCAAGCCACTGATTTTTTGTCTTAAGCTTAAAAGTAATCTCCCCCGGTTTGGACATCGCAAAATCGGGGGATTTTCTTGCGCTCACACTAAATGGATTTGCCGATTAGCGTGAGAGGATATATAGAACGTAGGCCATGGTTTCCGCGGTGCTCTTCAGGTTCTGTCTCCGATCGCCAGAGCCGGTATGCCCTTCATTTTCATATAAGCGGTACAGCACTCTGGAGCTGCCGAGATTGTTCTGGCGCAGCTTTTGCGCCCATTTCAAACCTTCCCAATAGCTCACCCGGGTATCCTGCCAACCACTGCTGATCAGCATTTCCGGCAAAACTGCGGGAGACACATTTTCATAAGGACTGTAGCTCAACATATGATCAAAAGCAGCCGGGGCATGAGGATCGCCCCATTCCAGATATTCCTGGGTGGTAAGGGGCAGACTATCATCCAGCATGGTATTGATCAAATCCACAAAGGGCACATTTGCAATCACCATGCGCATGGCCTGGGGAGCCAGATTCGTGACCGCTCCCATCAAAAGTCCACCGGCACTGCCGCCTTCGATCACAGTTTGAGCCGCTGTGGTAAAGCCTTGTTGCTGTAAGTAAGTAAGACATGCTATGAAATCCGTAAAGCTATTCATTTTGTTTTGCAGCTTGCCGTCTTCATACCAACTGCGGCCTAGCTCTCCCCCTCCTCTGATTCCTGCAATGGCATAGATAAGGCCTCTATCCAAAAGAGACACCCGATTTGCCCAAAAGAAGGGGTCTTCAATATCCCCATAAGCGCCGTAGCCCTCCAACCACAAGGGGTGAGGACTGCTGAGATCAAGATCGCTTCTATGGATGATAATAAGCGGAATCAAGCTGCCATCCTGTGCTGGAACATTAGCCCCTGTGCAGCTATAATCCTCAGACTTGTAACCTTTGGGCACAGGATAGGCATAATACAGAGTCTGTGCTCCAGTGACGATATCGAAACGAAAGATCTGCGCCGGATGCAGATAGTTTTCCAGAGCATAGTACAGATATGACTGATCTACCCGAGTGCCTCCCCAGAAGGAAAGATCGGAGGCCTGCTCAGGTATAAAACTGGATATTTCCTGAACTGTATCCAAGCTATACACGCGCAGCAGCTTGCTCCCCTCTTCTCTGCGAATCAACGCCAAATAGTCATCTTGCAGCCAAAAAGAGGAGAGCGGGCTGCCCTGCACGCCAGGGATGAGTTCAGTCCAGCTTTCCATACTGGATTCTGTTAGAGAGCATTCGGCTATGGATCCGTCCGGACACCATAGATCCGTTTGGAGATAGAGCTGTCCTGCCAGAATATCAGGATAATACGTTACGCCTGTTCGAGCCGGAGCGATCAGGCAAAAACCTGAACCGGGAGAGCGGGTGTCCAGGTGCCAGCCTTGATTGGTATTTTTGCTTTCAGAAAGCAGGACCACATAGTTTTTATCCCTGCATTCATACAGGGAAAGATCAAACTGGGCATCATCCAATTGCATGAGGGTTTGGGTGCTAAAAGTTCCCAGATCAAGTAGCTGACATAGATCTGTTTGCCAGCGCTCGTTTACTAATGTGATCAAGGCATGGCTGCCATCACGGCACCAGACAAATTCTGAGATGTCCTGCAAATCGGTAGCTTTCGTTTTTCCGTTCTGCAGGTCTTTGAAGAAAAGCTCATATCTCTCATTGCCACTGAAATCAGCAGAATACGCCAATGTTTTACCATCCGGACTGATCTGGCTAAAGCCCAGGGCAAAGAACTCTTTACCTTTGGCAAGCGCATTTTCATCCAGGAGCAGTTCCTCTTTCCCAGAGCTCTCAAAAGCTCTGCGCCAGTGGCTTGGGTAGGCTTGTTTCTTATTTTGCCGGCTGAAGTAATAGTATCCTTCATAAGGATAGGGGGCACTCTCCTCCAGCTGTGGAATCCGGCTGAGGAATTCCTTAAAGAGCTTTTTGGATAGACTGCGGGAGGGTTTCAGGGCTGCCTTAGTGTATCGGCTCTCGCTTTTTAGAACCCTGCCTAAGGCGGGATCTTCTCTATTGCTCAGCCAGCTCCACTGGTCTATAAGGCGAACGTCGTGTACAAAAGTGGTGTCTGGTCTTGAGGGAGCCAAAGGGATGGGCAGCTTTGCAGTCAAGATCGGAGCCCAGAGGCTGATTATCCAGAGGATGAGGATGTATCTATTCTTCATGTAAATCCTTTTCAAACGCTATTCCTTTATTTTAACGGAAGGTAATCCCGCTCATTTCCACTTATGTAAAGCAATTATCAGGCCATTTCACACTGACATTCCCGAGCTTTTATCAAAAGTTAATCTCGACCTGCTCAGCTTTTACATCCCATAGTCCTTCTGCCTTTATAACCTGTGCTAAAGCTAAGGTAGAGATAGGAGGATATTTTCCTGCTATCTCCACGTCATCTCCACGACAAGGGATGGGGTAGAACAATCCTGGCAAGAGTATGTTTCAGCCTCAAAGCCTATCAATACTAAAAAAAGCGACCCACATACTTTAAGTATGCAGGCCGCTGATATTTGGTGGAGCATAGCGGGATCGAACCGCTGACCTCTTGACTGCCAGTCAAGCGCTCTCCCAGCTGAGCTAATGCCCCAAAGGAGGTGTCGTTTAGTTTCGTCAATCTTTTAACCTGAGTTATTTTGTCAAGTGGAAAAAAACGGATGGTTTTCATCATTAGCCTGAGAGCATTGAATATTAAGAGCTTAAGTAATTCACAAACCTTGTTTAATCGAGTCACCGATCTCTTTGGCAAAAATATTCCTTGTATAAAAACGCAAGATAAGAATAGTGGCTCTCTGAATAAGAATATTATGATCCAAAGTGGAGGATAGAATGCTTGAAGATCTCAGAAAGAGACAAAAGATCATCATTTATTTCGTGGCCGTGATTTTCATCCTGGGGATGGGAGCTATGGGTATAACGGAAATTTTAAGACCCAAGCCTTATCTGGGCAAAGTGGAAGGAAAGAAAATCTCCTTGGAGATGTATCAATCCAAACTGCAAGAAGTGTATGCCCGATACAGCGAAAGCAATCCAAATCAACCTATAGACGATAACACCCGCCGTTCTCTGGAAGGCTCTGCCTGGCAGGAATTGGTAGATGGAATTCTCTGGGACAAACAGATCAAAAAACATAAGATCAAAGTTACCAATAGTGACATCCTTACCGAGATGCAAAACAACCCCCCGCAGGAACTCATGCAAAATGAATCTCTGCAAACCAATGGCAGATTTGACAAAGCCAAGTACCTCTCTGCTCTGAAGAACTCTCCAGAATTCTTTTTGATGATGGAAGAGTACGTAAGCAGCTACCTTCCCCGTAAACGTCTGCAAGAGAAAATCCAGTCTGAAGCTGGTATCACCATCGACAGTCTGAAGGCAGAGTATAAGAAGGAAAATGACAAGGTTTCCGGTGAGATCTTGTTCTTTGATTATAACACCATCACCGATGTAACCGTAACCGATGATAAGATCAGTGAATACTACGAAGCACACAAAGAAGAAGAATATAAAAAGGGTCCCGCTACCCGCGTGATGTATCTTTCCTTTAATGTAGCCCCATCTGATGAAGACTTTGCAGAAGCCAAACGCTCTGCTGTCCAGCTCCGGGAACGCATTGTAAAGGGAGAAGATTTTGCTGAACTGGCCCGTGAATATTCCGAAGACCCCGGCTCTGGTCAAAACGGCGGATCCTTGGGAGAATTTGGCAAAGGCCAGATGGTTCCCGAATTTGAAAAAGCCGCTTTTGCCTTGCAAGAAGGTGAAATCTCCCAGCCGGTGAAGTCAGACTTTGGTTGGCACATCATCCGCTTGGACAAGTGGGTGGACAAAAATCCTGAAACGGCCAAAGTGGAAGCCAGCCATATCCTCTTCAAAGTGGAAGCCAGTGAAACCACCAAGGCTCAGCTCGAAGAAAAAGCCTTGGAAGCTCAAAAGCTACTCAAGAAAAAGAATATCGAGGATGTAGCCAAAACTTTGGAAATGGAGCCTAAAGACAGCGATTGGGTGGCACATGATGCCCAATACATCCCTGGAATTGGCCAAAATGCCCAACTTTTAGCCTGGATGATAAAAGCTAAGAAAAACCAAGTTTCCGAGCCTATCCGGGATCAGCAACAGAATATTATCGTTGCCAAAGTAGTGGACAACGCCAAGGTATATTACGAAGACTTTGAAAAAGTAAAACTACGCATCAAGTACGATCTGGAACGTGAGATGAAGATCGCCAAAGCCAAAGTAAAGGCCGACGAATTTGTCGCCAAATATACTCCGGCAGAGTACTTTGCCAAAGCCGAAGCTGAGGGCTGGAAAGTTACCGAAGTTCAGAATTACAAACGCGGTAATAACACCCCTGGCATCGGAGTATCCGAGATCTTTGCCGATAAGGCTCTGGCCTTGGAAGAAGGCAAGATGACGGCTCTGGTTCACGATCCTAAAGGCAGCTATATATTTAAAGCTACCAGCCGGGAAAAACCTGACCTGAAAGCTTTTGAGAAAGACAAAGATGCTCAGAAAAAGATCCGCGAGACCCTCGAAGGCAAAGCTTGGAATCGCTGGTATCAAGAAATGCGGGAAAAAGCTGAGATCATAGATCGTCGCGCCGAATTCGGCATGTAACAAAGTATATTTACAGGATACCCTGTACAATAATTGGATGCGGAGACTTGATTGTTTTCGCATCCCTTTTCATAAGAAGGAGAAAACAATGAGCAAACTCATGGCCAGCGTAAGCGGTGTGAGAGGAATATTTGGTGAGAGTCTCACCCCACCCATTGTGCAAAAATACGTAAGTAGCTTTGGCCTCATGCAAAAGAAAGCGCATGGCAAAGGCAAAATCATCATCGGCAGAGACAGCCGCACCACAGGAGAAGTCATGATGCATATCGTGGCCAGCACCCTGATGAGCATCGGCCTGGATGTGTGCTATCTGGGCATTGCCTCCACCCCCACCATCCTGCTTGCAGTGGAAGAAAGTGACGCCATCGGTGGCATAGCCATTACCGCTTCACACAATCCGCCAGAGTGGAATGCGATGAAATTTGTGGATAGCGATGGCATGTTTCTGGCTCCTAAGAAAGCCGCAGACTTCCTGTCCTCTGTGGACGCAGAGATCCCCTGGGCAAATTGGCAGGAGATCGGTAAGTTTGATCGCGATGACAACGCCATTCAACGCCATTTAAACAAGATTTTGGCCATTGACTATCTGGATGTGGATCGTATCCGCTCCAAGCACTTTAAGGTGGTACTGGATAGCGTTAATGGAGCCGGGGCCTTCACTTCCGAGACCCTACTCAAAGCTCTGGGCTGCGAAGTGATCAGCATCAATAGCGAACCCACGGGCATCTTTGCGCATCCTGCCGAACCGCTGAACCAGAACCTGGGGCAGCTCGAAGAAGCTGTGCAAAAGCACCAGGCCGATCTGGGCTTTGCCACAGATCCCGATGTGGACAGGCTTTCCATCGTATCAGACCAAGGTAAATGCATCGGTGAAGAGCTCAGCATAGCGCTTTGCGAACTTTTTGTCCTGCCGAAAAGAAAAGGCGATATCGTGGTGAATCTCTCCACTTCAATGCTTTCGGATGATATTGCCAAAAAGTTCGGCGTCAAAGTCCATCGCACCAAAGTTGGCGAAATCAACGTCGGCAAAAAGATGCAGGAGATCTCCTCCCCCATCGGTGGAGAAGGCAATGGTGGCATCATCTGCCCAGAAGTGCATTATACCCGCGATGCTCCGGCTGGCATGGCGCTAATTCTGGGACTTTTGGCCGAAACTGGCAAAAGCATCTCCGAACTTGTGGCAGAATTGCCCAAATACTATTTCGCCAAAGATAAGCTGGAACTGAGACCCTCCGATATGCAAGCGGCCATGGCTAAAGTGCCCAAGATCTTGGAAGGATATGAGATTGATACCCAGGATGGCATCAAAGGCACGAAAGCAGATCATTGGATACACGTACGCAAATCCGGCACAGAACCGATCATCAGAGTGTATGTGGAAAGTTCTTCGCAGGCTAAAAGCGATGAGATTTGTCAGAATACCTTGAAGGCTTTGAAGATTTAGAGTTTTAGAGTTGGGGCGGACTCTGTTCCGCCCTCGCGTAACCCAAACTACTGCTGTAGGCACGTTATTTCAGATAGAAACTAACAAGCACATACCCTAACGAGGGACGTTATTTCAGATAGCACCTGTGGGCAAGGTATTTCAGATAGCAACAAACAAGCAATCATAATCAGACTTTCGTCATAAATGGGACTGCCTTCAGAATTTTATCTTGACATGGCTACAGGCTTGATTATGATATTGTAGTACGTTGTAGGATAGAACAATCATATAATTCGTGGCAACGGACTGATAAAATTATAGAGAGGTGAATCATGACAAAACTTACCAAACAACTCCTACTTGCAGGTGGTCTGCTTTTCGTAGGCTATCAGGTCTTTCGCATGGCCCGCTTAATCAAAGCGGTGATGGCGCTGGACAAATCTCTGCCCCAATATCTGCAATCTGTATACGGGGAAACCCCCAAAGTTAGCTGCAGCGCAAATGCACACATCACAGTTAACACCAAGATCACCGTGAAGTTTACTGAAATCCTGGCAACGCAGGAAGACATTGAGGCCACAATCAGACAGTACATCGCCGATTTCTATCCAGTACTGGCGAAAAGTAGGCTGAAAGTAATAGTTGAAGAATTACCCGCCCCAGAGCTTTAAGGCAGAAATGCTCATAGGGAGCCTGCTATGATCCTCCCAAGCTCAAGTGATAGCACAGTATCGCTGCACTCATCGCTACATTGAGAGATTCCATCTTACCTGCCATCTCTATCCTCAGCGTGAGATCAGCCTTACCCAGCAGCTCTGGATCGATGCCGTGGGCTTCGCTGCCCAGGATGTAGATTTCGGCCTCTGGGGAGGGCTGATAGCGGGAAAGGCTGATGCTTCCACCCATATCCACAGCTATTAGTTTGGCTGGTTCAGCGCTCAAATCCTCAGGGCTGGCGTAGTGGAAGGGCACCTTATACACTGCCCCCAATGAGGCCCGGATCACCTTGGGGCTACCGATTTCGCAGCAGTCTGCGGAAAGCAGAATACCTTCTATCCCAAAGGCGGCAGCGGTGCGGAAAATGGTTCCCAGATTACCCGGGTCCGAAATCCGATCCAGGTAAAGAGCTCTCTTATGTTTTTGCCGGCGTTCCTCTGGAAGGCGGAAAAGCCCGGCCAGATCCGCTGGATTCTCACTCTCACATATACGTTGCATTTGCTGTGGAGTTAATTCATAGCTGCCGATTCCAGCCACCCCTGCAGGTGAGCGCTCTACATAGTAAAACTCAACAGGCTTTATGCCAAAGGAAAGCAATTGATCTATAAGACGCTGTCCCTCGACCACCACCAGCCTCTGTTCTTGGCGGTATTTCTTTTGTTTCAACTTAGCAAGATCGCTGATCTTCTGCTTTGAAATCTCTGGGTCTATCTGCATCCTATAGCTCCTTAATTTTCAGTTAACTACAGACTTATCCACAAGTCTTTGTGGATAAACCCTTATTACTATCTCGCTGTTATTCAATGGCATAGCTTTCTGTTTCTTTTCCGCCACAAAACTTATCCACAGCTTATCCACAGGCCTTCCAAGTCCCTCATTTAGTATAAGATAGTAAGCTTTTTGCGCATTTTCTTGCCGCCACTATTCAGCTCCAGCAGGTAGATTCCCTGCGCCAGCTTATCAAAGCCAGGCACCAAGTCCAGTTTGAGCATCCCAGGGCTCTGGCTGGGTGCGTCAAAGTGATGATTGATCAGCTTTTGCCCTTTGATATTGTATAGATTCAGGCTCAGCGACTCAGATTTACTTTCCCCGCCATACCACTGTAGAAAGGCATTCCTAAGATCTCTAATGGGATTGGGATAAATCGAGAGGGCATACTGGGGTGGATCATAGCTGTATTCTCTTGTTAAGGGCAAAGATACATTATTGGCTTGGTCTATTGCATATATGCTATAACTGCCATCATCTGCAAAGGCAAACGAGAGCTCAAACTCCTCCGCGTAGGCCTTGGGAAAGACGTCCAGGCTCAGATCGCCACTTTCGAGATGATAGTACAGAGAATCCACATCCACAGGTGCTTTGAGCCGGAGATAGAGCTTGCCAAAGTGAGCATATTGGCTGATCAATTCTGGGCTCGCGGGCGGAGTCTTATCCCCTCCCAAAGCCAGATTAACCAAGCTTAGCCAGCCCGTTTTACCAAATTCCATTTTCATATAAGTCTTCCAGGCAGCATCCAGATTGTAACGTATATCCGGATACCAGAGGGCGAGGCTGCAGAGGTCTGTCTCCGGCCAGGATAGTGTGTAGGAAGAGGCCAGGATCATCTCTTGGAGGATCGTCAATACAGGCGCGCAATCGACCAGCCCTGCCTCATCGATCCTGGTCAGAAACTGCTGCAAATCCACATCTGCATTGCCGCTATTCATCTCGAAGAGCTCTTCACGGATGTCTTCCAATTCCCCTGCTACAGGCCTGAGTGCTCTGGAGAAATCTCTGAAAGTCTGATAAAAGTCATCTGCCAGATCCGTCTTGACTGCCGAACAGGTTGTGGTGTAATGGTACATGGAAGGGTTGTTCGCGCTTCCGGGTAAATATGAATCTGTATAAAGTTTGGGCAATTTCGCAGCTAAAAGCTCTGGATCTCCTGCCAATATAGGCACGATCTCAGAATAGGGAAAACCTTGTACAGGAACCTGATCTGCAGAGCCAACGATGATGTCGGCATAGTGCCTCAAAGTGTGCACGATCTCGATACTCTGCATGCTACAGGCATCAAAAAGCAGTATATCCAGCTTTGGGCCAGCGCTCAGAGCAGAGGACAATTCACCATTGGCCACCCCGATCACATTGCCGGTGTCCAGATCCGGTGCGATATACTTGGGATTCTTGTACCAGCTATCTGCATGAGACCAGATAATCAGCATTTTGTGTTGGGATGGATAGCGAGCAAAACCCCAGCGGATGAAGTCTTTGAGCTGATTGGGGTCTCCGCTGTCGATGGTGCCCAATTCCTGCAGGACGGTAGATCCGATCCCGGGGGATTGATTCCTTTTGATCAAGTAACGAGTTGCGCCATACACCGGCAAATCCACCTGCACCACGAGCTTGAGGTTTTCAGCCTGAACTGCACTCTCCATCTGCAATATATCCTCTACAGCAAAAGAGGAAAGATCGTTATCCGCTGCCATATAGACCAATACAGTCCAATCTGTGGCAAAAAGAGAGCTAGCGCCTAAGATAAGCAAAATAGCCAGAAGTAGCAAAACCCTAGGCATCTGACCTTCTTTGCAGAAAGAGGAGCTTGGCAATGTCGCCTCGCTCCCCCTGAAAATCATGCTTTTCTGCATCTATATCAACTACATCCGCGTCTTAATAAGGATAATCCATGGCTTCTTCAAGGCCCTGTAGAACCCGGATTCCTCCCTGACACAGGGCTTCCATCTCTTTCTCGCCTGGATACAGGTAAACCTTGGCAATAAAGGAACAACGCTGAGTGATCTGATCCACAATAAAGCTATTGTAAACCAAGCCGCCGGAAAGGAAGATGCCATCCACTTTTCCACTGAGTGCTGTTGCTGAGGCGCCAATTTCCTTGGACACCTGATAGCACATGGCTTCCAGGATCAATTTAGCTTTTTTATCGCCTTTCTGAATGCGTTCATCTACTTCAATTCCGCTATCCGTGCCCAGATATGCCATGAGTCCAGCAGTTTTGGTAAGATATGTATTGAGCTCTTTTTTGGTGTATTCTCCGCTGTAGGCCATATCAATCAGGTCACCGATGGGCAAGGCTCCAGCTCTTTGCGGAGAGAAGGGTCCCATGCCCAAAAGAGCGTTATTTACATCCACCACTTTCCCGTCTTTGATTGCTGCCACAGAGATGCCACCACCCATGTGCACTCCAATGAGATTTACCTGAGAGATGTCCTTACACAATTCCTTGGCCATCAATCTGGCAATATAGCGGATATTCAAAGCGTGGAACAGGCTTTTACGCTCAATCTGGGGAATACCGGAGATTCTGGCGATATCATCAAATTCATCCACCACCACAGGATCTACTATAAAGCCAGGAATATGCAGCTCTTCCGAGATTGCATTGGCGATAAAAGCTCCCAGATTTGAGGCATGAATCCTCCCCCACAAAGCAGGATCTTGCAGATCGCGCAGCATGGAAGGGCTGATCTTCATCGTGCCGCCTTTTACCGAGCGCAAGAGTCCGCCTCTGCCTACCACTGCATGCAGGCTTTTGGGGTCAACGTCGTTTTCGCGCATAGCTTCCATTACCAGAGCTTTACGGAAGTCATATTGTTCGATGATGCCGGCAAAAGGTTCCAGCTCTGCCGGATCGTGACGCAGAGTCTTTTCAAAAAGAGTGGTATGCCCTTCATGCACAGCTATTTTGGTTGATGTGGAGCCAGGATTGATCGCGAGGACGCGGTAGTTCATATTACCTCCAGGGTGTTTATTATTTTTATGTTTTCAAAGTTCAAACCGGGCGTAATCCTGTCAATCATTTTTAGCTTGCGAGGCAAGTGGAGTACGTAATGCTGGCTTTAGCCGGCCGTAGCACTGTCTTCAGACGGTGCGTGTCCCAGCCATGTAAAGCGCTCCTGCAAATACAGATACTGCAGCCTCACGCACCGTCTGAAGATAGTGCTAAGGTGCCGGTGTGTGTCCTATCCTTGTGAATCATTCTCTCAGATGCAGATCTTGCACATTTCACGCATTAGCTGAAGCTGATTCGAGAAGATGCGATAACCACAGAAGGGCATACCAGTCATGAGTGCTGAATGGCATGACAGTTCAGATAGCCGCAGGACGGCACCTGATCCCTCAATAAAAAATCCGCCATTATAGCCTGTGGGTATATTGGTTCATAGAGCTGCGGGTGCCTGGCCTTCAAAGGCCAGGAAGGAGTCTTGTCTTGGACAAAAACTTTGGGCGTGGCGGTTAAAACCGCCAGCTGGATTCTTTTAAGGAAGTGGGGAGATTGTGATTGCAGGAGACGAATCCAGCAACTGGACGCGAGACGCATCCAATCCAGCAGGTCAAAAAGCCGTTAGTTGTCGAGTAGGTAAGGGGAGTTTCACCCCAAACCCCTCACAGAACCGTACGTGAAGCTCTCGCTTCATACGGCTCTTATCATTCAGCCGAAGAAATACGTTGGCTTGCAGTATTTCCAGTGGACAA
>JAJBAY010000123.1 GCA_020532515.1 Candidatus Cloacimonadota bacterium
AAAAAGGCCCATTCGTTGACGATCACCTGATGAAGAAAGTAGAAGTCCTCAATACTGAGAGCAAAAAAAGCGTGATCAAGACCTGGAGTCGCCGTTCGGTGATTACTCCGGACTTTATCGGCCATACTTTCTCTGTGCACAACGGGCATAAGTTTGTACCCGTGTACGTTACAGAGAACATGGTGGGACACAAGTTGGGTGAGTTTTCACCTACCCGTACTTACCGTGGTCATAAAGAGAAGAAGAAAAAGATAGTGGGGAGATAAGAAATGGAAGCTAAAGCAAAAGTGCGTTTCGTCCGTGGATCTGCCCGTAAAGCCAGACTAGTGCTCGATACCATCCGCTACAAACCTGTGAGTGAAGCTACTAATATTCTGCGTTTCTCACAGCGTAGAGCAGCCGGTATCATTTATAAAGTGTTGGAATCTGCAGTGGCAAACGCCCGGCAAAAAGACCCTAAGATAGATTTGACTAAGGTTTTTGTAAGCCAGGCCATGGCCGATGAAGGTCCCCAAATGAAACGTTTCATGCCCAGAGCCCAGGGAAGAGCTTTTGAGATCAGGAAACCGACCTGTCACATCTTCCTTGAAATCCAAACTTTAGAATAGGAGGAATACCTTGGGACAAAAAATAAACCCAGTTCTGTTTCGTATCGGTGTAAATAAAGAAACCGATTCTATTTGGTTTGCTCAAGGCTCGTCCTATATGGATTCCTTGCTGGAAGACATCAAGGTTCGCAGCTATATCCACAAACGCCTTGCCGATAAGATGGTCTCAAAGGTAAAGATTTACCGCAAGACCAATTCTATCGTGATCGATATCCATACAGCCCGTCCGGGCCTGGTGATCGGAAAGAAAGGTGAGGATATTGATAAGCTGCGTGGTGAGCTGAACATACTGATCAACAAGAATCGTTCAACACCGATCGCTGTATCGATAAACATCGAACAAATCGACAAGATGTGGCTTGACGCCCGTCTGGTCGGCAAAGAGATCGCCCGTCAATTGGAAGAACGCGTGTCCTTCCGCCGGGCAATGAAAATGGCCATTCGCAATGTGATGAGAGATAATGCTCTCGGCGTGAAAGTACAGGTTTCCGGACGTCTTGGTGGCGCCGAAATCGCCCGTACAGAGCGCTACAAACAAGGTCGCACCCCGCTTCATACCCTGAGAGCCGACATCGACTACGCCCATGTGGAAGCAAGTACCACATACGGCGTTATCGGGATCAAGGTATGGATCTACAAAGGCGATATACTAAACTAAGGAGAGATAAGTGTTAGCACCCAAAAAAGTAAAACATCGGAAGATGATGAAGGGCAGACGCAATGGTCTTTCCTGGACCGGATGCAACGTCGATTTTGGTGACTATGGTTTGATTGCGCTCGAAGATGCGTTCATATCCAGCCGTCAGATCGAAGCTGCCCGTATCGCTATTACCCGTCATATGAAGCGCTTGGGTAAGGTTTGGATTCGGATATTTCCGGACAAACCCATCACCAGCAAACCAGCTGAAACCCGTATGGGTAAAGGCAAAGGCGCCCCGGAATATTGGGTGGCCGTGGTTCGCCCCGGTCGGGTCTTATTCGAAATCGAAGGTGTGGATCTCAAGGATGCCAAAGAAGCTTTGCGCCTTGCAGCACACAAGCTGCCGATCAGAACCCGCCTTGTGGCCCGTGAAGGAGTGGAGATATGAAGACAGAAGAAATTCGTGACCTCAGTGTCCACGAAATGCTGGCAAGAATCGAAGAACTCCGCATCGAGCTCTTTAATCTGCGCTTTCAAAAAGCCAGAAACATGCTCGACCGCACCGATCGGATCCGCATCGCCAGACGCGAAATAGCCCGGATCAATACCATTATGAAAGAAAAAGAGCTAAAGGCTTGAGGTGAAAGTGGAAGACGCACGTAAAATGATCAAACAGGGTGTAGTGGTTTCCGATAAGAACGACAAAACCATCGTGGTACTCGTTCAACGCCAGTACATCCATCCGCTATATAAAAAGACCGTACGCCGGCACAAAAAGTTCATGGCGCACGATGAAAACAACGAGGCTCATGAAGGCGATACCGTGGAAATCTGCGAATCCCGCCCCATGAGTGCCCGTAAACGTTGGTCTCTACACAAGATTGTAGAGAGAACCAAATAAAGGGGCTGGAATGATTCAAGTAGAAACAGTATTGAATATCGCTGATAACTCTGGCGCTAAAAAAGCCCAGTGCATTAGAGTGTTGGGTGGCTCCAAGCGCAAGTACGCCTCTTTGGGAGACGTCATAGTTGTCGCCATCAAATCCGCCTCCCCAGGTGGCAAAGTCAAGAAAAGCGCCGTGGAAAGAGCCGTGATCGTACGTACTGCAAAAGAAGTACGCCGTCCGGATGGAACCTATATCCGTTTTTCAGACAACGCCGCTGTAGTAATCGATGAAAAACATGAGCCCAAGGGAACCCGTATCTTTGGTCCGGTGGCGCGCGAATTGCGTGAAGCCGGATACATGAAGATCGTCTCTCTTGCTCCGGAAGTATTGTAGGAGGAAGTGTGGAAAAGAAGTTAAAACTGAAAAAGGGTGACCTCGTGATCGTGATCTCCGGTGAAGATAGAGGCAGAAAGGGCCATGTGCTCAGAGCCTTTCCCAGGACCGGAAGAGTGATCGTGGAAAAAGTAAACATGATTAAAAAGCACGCCAAGCCTTCTCAAAGCAACCCACAAGGCGGAATCATCACCATGGAAGCCCCTGTTCATGCCTCCAATGTGATGCTCTTCAACGAGAAGCTGAACACGGTTTCCAAGCCAGTGATAAAGATCCAGGATGGACGCCGGGTACGGGTTTGTCACAAATCCGGTGACGAGCTGTAAATAAGGAGCGTATGTAAATGAACCGACTAAAAGAAAAGTATAAAAGCCAGGTAGTCCCTGCTCTTAGCAAACACTTTGGTTACAAGAACCTGCATCAGGTACCAAAGCTTGTAAAAATCGTGGTAAGCATGGGCGTGGGAGAAGCTACTCAGAATAAGGCGTTCCTGGATAGCGCAGTAAAGGATATGCAACAGATTACCGGCCGTAAGCCACTGATCACCAAGGCCAGCAAATCCATATCCAATTTCAAACTGCGTCAGGGTATGCCCATCGGCTGTAAAGTAACCTTACGTGATGAAGTGATGTATGAATTTTACGATCGTCTCATCTCCATCACGATTCCCAGAATTCGCGACTTTCGTGGGATCAAAACGAGCTCTTTTGATGGTAGAGGGAATTTCTCCTTTGGCCTCAAAGATCAGACCGTTTTCCCCGAGATCGAATATGATAAGATAGATGCCATCCGTGGGATGAACATCACCATAGTAACCACCGCCCACACGGACGAAGAATGCCATCAGCTCTTAAAAGAACTCGGCATGCCGTTCACCAGAGCAGAATAAGGAGATATTGTGGCCAAAAAATCAATGATTATCAAGCAACAAAGAACTCCCAAGTTCAATGTACGCAAGTACAACCGTTGCAAGATCTGCGGACGCCCGCGCGCTTATATGCGCCACTTTGGCATGTGCCGTCTCTGCTTCCGCAAATATGCCGCCGAGGGGGCTATCCCCGGAATCACCAGAAGTAGCTGGTAGGACAAGGAGAATAAATGAG
>JAJBAY010000124.1 GCA_020532515.1 Candidatus Cloacimonadota bacterium
CGGACAGCATGTGGTATCTGCCGATGAAGGCTTGATTGTGACAGGCTACAAAGTCCTCTTCGTTCACCAAATATTGACTGTGGATGGGTTTCTTGCCAAAACGCAGGTGGCTGCGGGTGATGCCGCCGCTCTTTTTGCTGTCGTATTGGAAATAGCCTTGCACATACATATCGGTATGGTCGCCGATGATCTTGATGCTATTCTTATTTGCGCCCACGGTGCCATCCGAGCCCAAACCCCAGAATTTGCAGGAGATGGTGCCTTCGGGTACGGTATTGATCTCTTCATCCAGTGGCAACGAGAGGTGAGTCACGTCGTCTTCGATACCCACTGTGAAGCCATGGAATCCGCCATTTTTCAGGTGTTTGTAGATCGCCAGGACCATGGTGGGGGTAAATTCTTTACTGGAAAGACCATAGCGTCCGCCGATCACTTTGATATTCTTTTCTTGCAATGCGGCTACTACGTCGAGGTAAAGGGGGTCGCCGATGGCTCCGGGTTCCTTGGTGCGATCCATCACAGCGATGCGCTTCACGCTCTGGGGCAGGCTGGCCAGGAAATGCTTTTGGCTGAAGGGACGATATACGCGCACCTTCACCAGACCGAGCTTCATGCCACGTTCTTTATTCAGATATTCGATGGTCTCTTGCACGGTCTCACAACCGCTACCCATGGCGACGATTACGTCTTCAGCCTCGGGATCGCCCACATAATCAAAGAGATTATACTGACGGCCCAATTTCTCGCCCACTTCTTTCATGCAGGCTTCGATGATGCCGGGTGCATTGAGATAATGTGTATTTGAGGTCTCACGGCCCTGGAAATATACGTCAGTACCGTGTTGACCTACTTTCATGCGAGGTTTATCCGGGGTGAGGGCACGCTTGCGGAAGTCTTCCACCAGCTTGTGATCCAAGAGCTCGCCCATGGTCTCATAATCCACCACGTCAATCTTTTGCAGCTCGTGTGAGGTTCTGAAACCGTCAAAGAACAGCACAAAAGGAATCGAGCTCTTCAGAGTGGCCAATTGGCTCACGATGCTCAGGTCCATCACTTCCTGCACACTATTGCAAGCGATCAGGGCCCAGCCGGTATTGCGGGCACTCATTACGTCTGAGTGATCGCCAAAAATAGAGAGGGATTGCGCTGCCAGAGAGCGCGCCGTCACGTAAAATACCGTGGGCAACATCTCGCCGGCAATCTTGTGCATATTGGGCAACATCAGCATGAGGCCCTGTGATGCGGTGAAGGTGGTGGTCAGAGCACCTGCGGAAAGAGCTCCGTGCACCGCTCCGGCGGCTCCGGCTTCGGATTGCATTTCCATGACGTCCACAGTGGTACCAAATATGTTCTTAACCTTGTCCGAAGCCCAGGCATCGGCAAGTTCTCCCATTCCAGAAGATGGAGTAATAGGATAGATCGCTGCTACTTCGTTAAATGCGTAGGCCACATGTGCGGCTGCAGCGTTTCCATCCATGGTAGCTTTTGTTTGTTTAGCCATTATGGTAAACTCCTTATGTTGTTATATCTTAGATAAAAATCAGCATTTTGTATCAACATTATATATTGGCGATTTATGTCAATGAAAATCAGGGCTTTGGGGTTTTAAGGTTTTAGCGTTTTAGGGTTTTAGCGTAGCGCAGGACGCCGCTTATGCGGAACTGGCTGCTTTTGATAGAACGGGAGTTTTGAAGTTTTCAGGTTTCGGCAGATGCGTAGCTTCTTTTATAGAACGCGGATCTAGCGGATTGATTGGATAGATAGGATCTAAGGGGTTTGGGGTTTTAAGGTTTCAGCGTTTTAACGTCTAACGTTTAACTTTTTACGTTTAACGTTTAACCTTAACATAAGCCGTGTCAATCCGTCCTATCTGTGTGATCTGTGAGATCTGTGAGAGACTTTTTGCACAAACCCTTAATCCCGCAGGAATGCCATTTCAGATAGAATCTTTAAAAGATCGCGCTTATTCCACCAGACCTGGCAGCTTATTCAGCTTCAATTCCCGCATCAGGTATTCCAGCGCGGTATCCACTTCCACATCCCTGTTGTGTGCTATATCCATCCGGTTTGGATACACAATAATATCGGGAATGATGCCGACCCCGTGGAATCTTGTGCCATCTGGATTTTGGACAAACATGCCTGTCCACCAGGTCTCGAGGCTATCTGGCAAGTTCGTAATCACTACATTGCCAGTGGAGCCGGCGGTTGGCTGGCCGATGATAGTGGCAAGATGATTGTATTTGATTTCGGAAAGAAATGATTCACAGTAACTGACACTGTATGAACTGCAGAGAAAGACCGTTTTCGCATTAAGATGCGGCTCTTCGGGCTGAAGGTTCCAATTGTCTACACTATCGTCCTTATCCGGTAGGAAATTGCAATCAGGGTAGATAGAACGTTTAACAAAATAGTTCTTCAGCGTATCCGGTTCTGAGAGCAGATTGCTGATTAGACCGGTAAAGCGTTTCGGATAATCGCGCAGATCAAAAATCAGAGCTTGGGCTTGGGTCAGTTCTGGCAGCAGGGCAGCAAGCTCCTCTTCTGTAATTCCATCCTGACCCAGATTCACATAAATAATCCCCTCGGAATACCGCTTTACCTTACCCACCCGGTTGAACCATGCCCCATTTTTATAGCTGTCAAAAGGGACGCTGCGGGTAATAAGCTGATTGGACGGAGTTTTGAAGCTAAATACAGCCACTATGTCGCGATAGGTTCGCATAGTATGAAGGAATAGGTACTTAGCGGTGTTCTGGGGGGAACCGGAAACGAAATAGGGACGGTATTTATCGATGTGTTTATTGATATTTTTGCCATTGAAGCGCGTTATCTCTGAACCCAAGGGGATATTCAGGGATTCATCCGCAACCCTTGTTACCAGCCACTTGCCCTCAATCTGCTCGGCGTAGAATCCGGGCATTTTGTTTTTGGTAGTATTATCATACACGCTGGCGTGGCAGTCGCGAGTCTGGGAGGCAAGCTTGCGAAAGATCAGGATAAAATCGCGAAAGTCATGGCAGTTCAGGGTTTCTTTGAGAGCTATCTGCAAATCCTGGTCCCAATCTGTATCAGCATACTGCCAGTAAGGGTAAAAGTGCTGCAATTGGTTCCAATAGATGATCAGTGCGCCAAAGTAGGTGCTGATGTCATTGCGGTCATAGATATCGGTGGCCTCAAGCTGGCTCTTTAAGGCGTTTAAGCTTAAGGTATCTGCAATCGGATAGATGTGCCAGGTATCAGAAGGCAGCGAAAGCGGCAGCCTGAAGTGGATGTTTTTGCTTAAGGTTCTTTCTGTGCAGGCCTCTGGCGCAGGTTCTTCTGCGAAAAGGCGGGTGATGTAAGCCATGGTATAGGGCAAATCAGTATCTGAGGCTTTGATCTCGATAAGGTTCTTTCCCCTAACGTTCTTTACGAGGATATCGATGTTGGGAAAAGCATGTGCTGATTGAGCGGGGTGTATGTTCACATCCATCCCGGCGGGCATCAGTCCGGGTTTATCCGCATCCAGGTCATTGGCATAAATGGTGCTCCACTTGTCATCAGCATATACCTCCACCTTTAGTGAATCCAGATAACACTGGGAAATATCCAAAATATACAGAGAAATCACCG
>JAJBAY010000030.1 GCA_020532515.1 Candidatus Cloacimonadota bacterium
CTTCTCCTTGTCTTATAGTTTTTGGTTTAAACCATCAAAACAATGAGTGGGATTGGGCTCAACCTTTTTCTTTCGAATAAGCAATTTGGACTCCTCAATTTACACCAACCTTTGAGACACTACCTGGGAATATGAAGACTACACAAGAGCTTCAGACCATAAAAGGAGAGAGTTCATGACAGCAATTCAGTTTTTTGCTTTTAGCATTCCACTATTTATTGCACCCATCGTTTGGGGGATTTATGCTTCTATAGCAATACGTCGCAAGGTGAAGATCCACAATCTGGAGACCTGGAAAAAGGCCAGCATCGAAAGCAATATCACCCAAAGTGAATTCATCGTGCGCGTTCAACAGCTCTGTGCAGGCAAGGGATACTTCCTGCTCGATATCATTCAGTCAGATGATTCGGTAAAAGCGGTGATCAAAGAAGCCCCAACTGTGTTGTGGGGTTTTGGCCAATTCTATTGTATCGAATACAAAGCCATCGAAAAACCCAAAGTAACTGTGTATGTGAGAAGTGGAGTTTTCAAAGGGGCTATCAACAAATCTGCCTTCCGCAATGCTGTGAACGCATTTGCAAAGCTGGATTGAGCAGAGGATTGTAACGCTTTAATCCCCTTTATCTTTGAAGTTATATATGGGTTTTAATGTTTCTATAACCTCTATAGTATCTTCAAGTTCTGCTATCACCCTTTTAGAATTCTTATACGCCATAGGTGCTTCATCTATGGTATTTCTATTCACGCAAGTCGTATAGATCCCTTTCATACTGGCTTGAAATTCCTGCATATTAATCACCTTTCGTGCTTTATTGCGGGACATGATTCTGCCAGCACCATGGGCAGAAGAGTAATTCCAATCAGCATTTCCTTTTCCCACTGCAATAATGCTTCCAAAAGCCATATTCATGGGTATGATAACTTGTCTGTGAAGCTCAGCATTTATGGCCCCTTTCCGCAGAATCATATCCTGGTCTATATAATTATGCACAGTAGAAAACTCTCCTAATACCTCCCAATTCATGCCTCTTTTGATGGAATCCGCGATAGCTCCCCGATTGATTCTGGCATATTCCTGAGCAATCCGCATATCTCTTAAATAATCTTGCATCAAGTCGCCTTCCAGATAGCAATGCTCTTTCTTGAGATCCAGCCCCAGATCATCACAATAAATCTGAGCAAGTTTTTGATAATATTCTGCTATCTCCAAGCCGAACTTTCTACTCCCCGTATGGATAGATAATGTATATTGACCATTCTTTCTTTTACTCAATTCGATAAAATGATTACCTCCTCCTAAAGTCCCAATAGAGTGTTCAGCCCTGGTCACATCTACTCTGTCTTGCATTTCATAGATCTGTTTGGGGAGATGATTTGTATTACTGTGCTTAATTTTTCTGATTTTAAATCCGGAAGGCACATTGTGTCTGATGACTTCATCCAATTGTTCCAGGTTTATCTTATCTTTTCCTAAATGATTGACTAACAGCCCACAACCTATATCTACTCCTATATAATATGGCACTACTTTATCTCTGATAATCATGGTAGTTCCTATTACACAGCCTTTTCCGGCATGAGCATCCGGCATAATTTTTATGTTCGCTCCTCTGCCCGCGGGAGCATCTGCCATCTCCATAATTTGGCGAGTAGTCTCCTGATCCAAGCTGTCTGTAAATACTCTGACAATTTCTTCTTTGGGGGTAACGAGGTCTATATACATTCTTTCTCCTATCAATTGGGGCAGAGAACCAGCTTTGCCCTATTTGGTATTATTGGCGGGAATCGAACCCGCACGATACTTGCTATCAAGGGATCTTAAGTCCCTTGTGTCTCTTATATGCCACCACAACAGCTAATCTAGCATCCGATGTTCATAAAAGACTCTTATAGGATAACTAAAGGCATAAGTCTGTCAAGAACTATAATTAATGTATACTCCCTATCCAGGCTAACCTACCCCATTTGTTGTCGTGGAGATGACGTGGAGATGTCGTGGGAAAAATCCTCTTATCTCCACGATATCTCTAGCACAAGCTATACAGGAAGACCCCTGCAATTAACGGGATGGGAAGGCTGAATAAAAAACCAAAATCAGGTTCGACAAAATAATGGGGGAGTGCCTGCAATGATGGGACTTGACAGAGTCTTGGCTGATTAGCTTGAATAGCTACTGTGGTGGTAGTCAGGTGGATAAATAGAGCTTTGACATCCAGGGCTTTGATCTCTGGAAGATCAATTGTCAGGTGCTTAGATTACTGCCGAGAGCCAATCCCGATTTCGGGAGCTATCCTCAGCGCGTTTAAAAGCCTTGTTATATTTAGCGCGCCGTTCATCAAAGCGGGTGATGCTTTGTTTCAAGGATATGCTCCAGCGGTCGCGGTTTAAAGTGATGTCTTCCTGGTATCTATTCAGGAGGCTGCCAGCGTGGGAGATGAAATCCACAAAGGGATATTCTTCCACCCAAAAGAGCAAGAGATGGGTGATATCCACTTCAGGAAAGTCGTATCTGCTATCGCTGAAATCGATGAAGTAGTATTTACTGCCTGCCAGGAGGATGTTTTGCGGTTGATTATCGATATGGCAGAGGCATTTCCCGGCTTTGAAAGTAAAGGCGTGAAAGGCTGCCAGGGCTCCACCCAGCTCTTGCGCTGAGAAATTTGGCTGATCCAGATAGGCTTGACCTTTTATACGTTTAGCTGAAATATAGTAGAGCTTTTGACCCATAATCTCAGTTTCGCCGGCAGAGAGCAGATCCGGCACATGAGGCGGGACCAGATGATAGACCCTTAGCTCCCGATCAAAAAGCTCTTTATCGGTGAAGAGCTTTGATACAACATTGGGATAGGTAATCAGAGTCGGGATTTCCGGGATCAATCCAAGGAAATCCTTTCGATGCGGTTTTGTTTCAGCATGGGTACGATGAGTTCATTGCCGGGCAGGTGATAATAGATATCTGCCGCGCCTTCATAGCCTTTCAGATTTGTGATGAATCTGTTTTGTTCCTGAGGGATTTCGATAATCATACTTTCGGCCCAGGAGCTAAAATAGATGCGTCCCAGATCGTCGATGGCGATTCCGTCCAACTGTGAATAAATGGTATCCATGAAGATGCTCGTCTCTTTGCTGCGCACGTCGATGCTGAGGATGGGGGAGCGGGCGCTGTTATTTACCACAAACATTTGCCAGCGGGGACGATCGTAAACGATGCCATTGGGCTTGTCCAAGAGGGGGCTGATGATCTTTTCCTGGGTTTTGGTGACGGGATCATAGACATAGACGCAATCTCCGAGGGTATCGGTGATGTAAAGCAGGCCATGTTCGGTGAGCGCGAGATCGTTCAGACCCGCGGCTCCTTCGATAAGGTAGGTATCGATGATGCTGGCATTGGCCACATCCACCACCTGAATTTGGGTGGGCTCTGTGACATACAATTTCCCATCAGCCAGGAAGATGCCCTTGGGACTCTTGAAAGCTCCGGGCATATATGCACTCAGCTTGCCATCATTGTCCATGGCCACGATGCTGCCACTACCCACGTTTGAGATCAAGAATCTTGCTCCGATGGGGTCGTATGTGACACTTTCAGGCTTGTTCAGGCGTAGGCCGGTGCGGCCCAGAGCCCAAAACAGCAGAGCTGTCACGATGAACAGAGCCAGTATAATGAGGATGATTTTCTTCATTTTAATTCCTTTGGTCCCAGGTGCTGCCTGTGGGCCCATCTTTTATTTCTATGCCTAGAGCTTTGAGGTCGTCGCGGATTTGATCAGATTTTGCCCAGTTTTTCTCTGCTCTGGCCTGGGTTCGGTAGCTTAGCATCAGCTCAATCAGAGCTTTGGATAGATCAGGCATCTGTTTGCTCAGCCTGGTCTCGGGATGCTGGAAAAAGCCTAAGACTTTGCCCAGTTTCAGGAGCATGCGAGCTGCATCCAGGCGGTTTTCTGCGCTGGATTCACTGTTTTTGGCCAGACGCGTCAAATCAAAGAGGATGGCAATGGCCCGGGCGGTATTAAAATCATCATCCATACAGCTACGAAAATCTTCTTCAAGGCGCAGGCATTCAGGGCAGCGGATCTCTTTCACGTTCAGACTGTCCAGCTCAAAGGCCTCCAGAGCTTTATAAAAATTATCCACCGCTTTATCGCTTTCCACGATCAGTTCGCGGGTAAAATCTATGGGTGAGCGGTAGTGTTTGGAAAGGAAGAAAAAGCGAATGGCCTCGGCATCGTATTCGTCCAGGATATCGCGCGCCGTAAAGAAATTCTTCAGGCTTTTGCTCATCTTTTCGCCATCGATATTCAGAAAGCCATTGTGCATCCAATAGCGAGCCAAGGGTTTGCCTGAGAGGGCCATGGCCTGGGCATTCTCGTTTTCATGATGCGGAAAGACCAGATCGATGCCACCGCCATGGATATCAAAGCTTTCGCCAAGATAGTTCTGGCTCATGACTACGCATTCCGTGTGCCAACCGGGCCGTCCATCTCCCCAAGGGCTGGACCAGAAAGGCTCGTTGGGCTTGCTGGCTTTCCATAAGGTAAAGTCTGCCGGGTGGCGTTTGCTCATGTTTTCGGCAACTCTGGCGCCGGTCTTCTGTTCGTCGATCTTTTTGCCGGAAAGCTGTCCATATTCGGGCAGGGAAGTGGTGGCGAAATAGACATCACCATCCACCTCATAAGCGTGGTTCGTATCCACCAGCTTTTTGATCAAAGCGATAATCTCTGGCATCACCTGTGTAGCCCGGGGCTGATGAGTAGGCGCTCCTATGCCGAGGTGGGCACAGTCTTCCAAAAAGGCGGCGGCATATTTCTGCGCGACCTCTTGAAAGTCCTGATTTTCCTCAGTGGCCTGTTCGATGATCTTGTCGTCGATATCGGTGATGTTTTGCACGTAAGTCACTTTATAGCCTATGTATTCAAAATACCGGCGCACGACATCAAAAAAGAGGAAGGCGCGGGCGTTTCCGATGTGAAAGTAGTTATATACAGTGGGGCCGCAGGCATAGAGCCTGAGCTGGTCTTCTTGGAGTGGGACAAATTCTTCTTTCGTTCTGCTTCTTGTATTATACAGCTTCATGTATGCTCCGTGAATTTATTTGTAGATTACCAGGCGTTCGCGCTTTTCGATGCTTTTGCCATCCTGGGTTTTGGCGCGGACGCGGATAAAATAGGTGTTATTGGCCAGGCTTGCTCCAAATTCATCTCTGCCATCAAAGGGAATCTGATTGAAACCTTGCTGGGCATGGCTCTTGATCCTGCGAATGCGTTTGCCGCTCATGGTAAAGACGTCCAGGGTGAGCTCAGAGGGCTCAGAAATAATGAAGGTGATCTGCGCTTCATTCTTCATGGGATTGGGATAGATGAGCAGGTTTTCCATGGAAATGGGGCCAGTTTTTTTGGCGACAAAATGCACCTCTGCCACCTGGGGCAGGTTCTGATTGTCAAAAGCGATGAGCTGGATTCTGTGCGAACCTTCGCTGAGCTTGGGCAATTGATAGACCAAAGTGCCACTGGTGTGGCAATCCATATCATATTCAAAATACTGGGTGACAGAAATGGGATTTAGAGAATTATCCAAGACCAAAAGTATGTTGTGTCCGGCACTGCTGGTCAGATTGATGCCATTATCATCCGAGATTTTGGCATAGAGTAGGGGAGATGTGCTTACCGTGTCACCATCCCTAAAATCATAAGAGCCCAGATAGATAGAGATTTCAGGGGCAGATTCATTGGGAGGGGAATCAGGTAAAATCTCGCTGGAAAGAGGCATAGGATAATAGTAAGTAATGTAATCCTTTGCACTTGCTTCATCCCAAAGATAGCTAAGCACGAGGCCGGTATTACCGGTGATGATGTCATCCGGCACAAAGAAGGCTGCGGAAAAATCTGAATCTTCCACTGTGACCGATCCTCTGAAGATCTGCGGTCCCCTTTGGCTCACGTCGTAAACATGAATCCGATGGATGCGGCTGCTGTCATAAGCCATAAATTGGGCTTTACCATTTAGCCCCTTCTGGCCAAAGCTACCTTGAAATTGGGCATTTTGCCGGGGATGGAGCGTAGTGTTTTCAAAAGTTTGATTTACCAGATTTAGGGATTCTACCCTCGTTGGAGGTGTGATATGCAGATAGGGATCTCCCAGGATAGCATAGACCTCGTCGTTCGTGCCAGCGCTGGTATAACGGAATTTTGCATCTATCAGGGCTTCTCCCAAGGGAAGCCGGCGATTGATCATATTTGGCACAAAAAGTCTCATCAGCGCATGATTTGGGGTGGGAAAGCTCAAGCGTGTGGCAGCCACAGAGGCGATGGCTCCGACGTTATTCATCGTCACCGTTTTTTGTCCCAGACTCTCATAAGCCCAATGGTCATAGGCGCTTACTTCGCAGGAAGCGGCGATGAAAAGAGGCAGGGTATCACTATTGTGCAAACGTCCCAGATCTGTGGAGACATTGAAGTAATCTTGCATACCGAGGATGTCAAAAGAACCATGGCCTATGTAATACCACAAGAGTTTGCCGCTATTGATCTCATCGATCAAGGCATCGCGCACCTTGGGCTTGTTCAAAAACTCATCGAAGTCATATTCGGCGGCAAAGATTTTGGTTTGCAAGACAGATGGATTCAGCATAGCGGAAAGCTTCTGCATATCTTCCGTATGTTGCCAGTCTGCATTGTTAGTCCCATTTACATTGTCATCTGCGAGAAGCACTACCTGATTGCGCCACAACCCGGGAGTGGGATTTTGGGTGTAATTTTGGAAATTGGAAAGCATGTTTGTGAGCTCGCTGGTTTTTGCTACAGGGTATCTACCTACCACGATATCAGGGTAATCGTCATTCGTGAGCATAGCATAATAATCGTCTGAACAAGCGTCAGTTACGGGGTTTTGGTAAACCATGATTTTGTTCTTGCTTTGGGCCATGCCAGAATAATCACGCCAGTCCATCGTGCCCAGCCCCACCAAAGTAAGCCCCCGCAGAGCAGGAGAAGGGGCATTGTAATAGACATACTTCATGTATTGGCGGATAGCTCCGGGATCCGGATTCCCACCATTGAACTGGTTTATAATATCTTGTTGGAGAACCACTTTGGTATGGTAACCCCAGTTTTGCTGGTACATATCTGCCAAGAGGTTTGCCTGATCCAGGAATTCGGGGCAAGTGACGATCACGCTTTCGATGGGGCCTGAGATCAGGCTCAAATCCACAGGGTTCAGCTTTTGAAACGAGACAGGGCTGAAGTATTCATTTGGCTTTGAGATCAAGAACTGTGTCGAGGGTCCTCCGGTGGAAGAAAAAGTGAATCCATCATAAGTCATCGTGATGGGAAGCTGGCTGATCAGGCTGGAACTGCTTCTCTTGAAAACTTTCACATCGGTGGCAGAGCCACTGAAGTCATATTTTACACCCTGTCCCTGCAGGGACATATAGGCATTGGCGACGTATTGCTGGTTCGTCTTGACCAGTTTTTGGGAGTACGTAACCCGATAGAAGTCAAAAAAGAGGTTGGCGAGAGTGTTTATTCGGTTTACCCGGATGGTTATACGGTTGTTACCACTTTGGAAGGCAGAGGTTTCTTTCCTGAAATTGAACATAACAGTACTGGGCCATGTGTGGACATTGGGATCCAGATTTGTGCTGGGAATGATCACGCCATTGACAAACACGCTGATACTATGAGTGAGCGAAGAGCGGACATTTTCCTGTTGAATGCGAAATTCCAGAAGCTGGCTTTCACGGGGGTCAAGGTCCACGAGATTGACATCAAAAGTATAGTCGATAGTGGAGGTACCAAACATCCGGGTCATAAACCAGGCATAACCTTCCTGTTCACGGCGATGCCTTTCTTCTTCCACATGAACCACTTGCCGGTGATAGTCGATTTCGCTATCTACATTTGGCAGGCTATTTTCCAGCGGAATGCGCTGTGGCGGCTGCTCAAAATCTCCAGCAAAGGTGAGCCAATAGACAGCGTTATGAGAATATGGATTGTGATAGACTCTTTCCGTAGTTCGGGGCGAGATGTAATCGATTCGATTCAAGTCTGCATTGATGTCATAGCCAGTACGGTCTGAGCCATAAAATAGTATATAGTCTGAGGCATCAAAACTGCCGTCTCCTTCGCCAATCACCTGAATGGGAACCTCGGTGAATTCTTCGCCAGCATAGGATGCACCAGAATCAATAAGTGGTAAAACCTTGCCAAAGGTGCTGAAGATGCGGAAGCTGCGCGGGTCGATCTCAGAGACGGGGAATCCTGTAAGCTGAGAAGGATTGATGCGATACATGCCGGCTTTGTCGGTTTCGATCTTCATCCACCAGGGAGAGCTGGAAAAATCGGCATAATTGACCTGACTGCGCTGAACTGAATACCAGGACTGGGCATCCTCTGGGTTTAGCAATTGCTGCAGCACGCTGGTGGCTATGGGGTCGTCCCGTCTGGGACTTTTGGCATCTATATTGCCTTGGAGAGTGATCTGTATTCTGGCAGAAGTCACCAAATCCAGAGTCTTATCGCCATCATAACGAAAGGGCCTGAGCACAAAAGGCACAAAGGGATGCCCGCGGAAAAGCCTGGGCTCAAGTCTTTGGATGAGGTCTTTATCAGCAGTGCGATAGAGCTCTTCATTGGCCTCATATTCATAGTCTGAAATGCCATCCAACCTGATAATGCGGGGGACAGGGATGAGCCGATTAGGCAAAGTGAGGCGGGTCTCAGTGCTGGAAATCAGAGAGTATGTGGCATTTCCATTGGGGGGAATCCCGATCTTGAACTCGAGCTCTGGCAGGGAGGGTTGACCTGGCACTTGTGGATATCCGGCTTCATTCATCATAATGCTGGAAAAGCCCTGCTGTTCCAAAATGTCGTAGTCATCAAGGCTAAAATCCACGATCAGATTGCGGCCTGTGCGCTCGATCACTGTAAACTTGGCCAGAGCAATGCCGCAGGCCAGCAGCATGATGGCGATTATCGTGAGGCGCTTCATCGTTCTTTCTTGGGGGTAAATATCTTCTCCAGTGAATATATCAGCAGGTAGAATATCCCTGTAAAGATGAATATTCCCAGCATGCCCTGGCCCATAATCCAGAGCGATTCTTGCACGACATCTAATCTTGTAAGCATCATGTATAACATCATTTTACCTCTCATACTTGCTAAGGTTTTCCGCTGGACATTGTCTTGCGGTAAAACTGTTTGATCTCAAAAGGACTGTAATTCTATCTGACAATTTAGTCAGAAACTGCGAAAATTCAAGTGAAGTTTTCTTTTCCCCTGCTTTTAGAGCGTGGAGGCCAGGCCTAACGCCATGCACAACATCTTGGTCTCACCGTCATCGGCTCTGGAGGGGATCAAAATAGGTGCTTTGGTGCCCATTACTATGTGGGCTACGCGGTATTTACAATAGTAGGTGAGCATCTTGCCATAGATGTTTCCAGCTTCAATATTGGGCACGATCATGATATCTGCAGCGCCTCCCACGGGGCTGGTAATACCTTTGAGCTGGGCGGCCACAATATCCACCGCGTTATCAAAAGCCAAGGGGCCTTCGATGATGCAGCCCGAAATCTGTCTGCGTTCATTCATCTTGGCGATCAAGGCGGCATCCATGGTTGCTGGCATCTTGGGATTCACCACTTCCACTGCTGATAGGATCGCTACTTTGGGATTGGGATTCCCCAGAGAGTGGGCTACCTGCACCGCGTTTTTGATGATGGCGATCTTTTCCTTCAGTTCGGGCAGGATGTTTATGCCGCCGTCACTCATCAGCTTGATCCCATCCGGATGCTCATAGGCCAATACATCCGAGATCACCTCGCTGATGCGCAGGCCTTTTTCTTTGTCCAATACTGCTCTGAGGAGCATAGAAGTATCGGTTTTTCCCTTTAGAATCAGATCGCCTTTGCCCTGATTGATCAGCTCCACTGCCTTTACAGCTGCGGCTGTCAGATCAGCTCCGGTATCCACGATCTCAAAGCTGTGGGCATATTCCGGGGACATCTTATTGAGTAATTCCTGGATGGCTTTTGCGTCTCCCACCAGGATACTCTCTGCCAGGCCTTCTTTCTTGGCCAGGATCGCTGCGTCCAATACACTTTCGGTTTGGGCTGCGGCGATTATTGCTGTGCCTCTCTTGCCCTCTTTTACTCTTGCGATCAGTTCATCAAAATTCTTTATCATAGCCTGGGCTCCTTATCTGGTTTAATAGTCGTAGTGTTCAATAAATTCATCAACAAAGGCGTCTTCCTCTGGCTTCATCTCAACCAGAATCTTCTTGAGAGCCTCTTTTTGGATTTGGCGTACTCTTTCCCGGGAGAGCCCCATTACTTCAGCGATCTGGGCAAAGTTTTTGGTTTCATGCTTGTCGTTCAGGCCAAAGTAGTTGCGTATGATCTCAGCTTCCCTATTTTCCAGCTTGTCTATGGCCTTGTGGATGCGTTTGTTGAGGCGTTCCTGCTCATAGAACTGTTGTGGATCGAGGGCATCCTTATCTTGCATGAGATCGCGGGTGGTAAAATCCTGAAAATCGTTGCCTTGGAGCACTTCATCATAGGAGGAAGTATTCGGAATCTGGCTTTTGATGAGCGTAATTGACTTTTCGGTGATATTAAGACGGTCTGCGATCTCCTCGGTGCTGGCTTTACGGCCGGTTTCCGTATAGACGCGCTCTTTGGTAGCTTTGATCCTGTGTGCGGTGCTGGATTTTCCTAAAGGCACGCGAATGAGTGAAGACTTTTCGGAAACAGCCAGCGTAATGCGCTGTTTGATCCACCAAATGGCGTAGGAAATAAGCTTGATATCCTTGTCTGGATCAAACTTTTCAATGGCTTTGATGAGGCCGATATTGCCTTCGCTGATCAGCTCAGATAGGGAAAGGCCTCTATTTTGATAGCGGGCAGCGATCTTGACTACAAACTTGAGATTGGCCTGAATCAGCTGATTCATGGCGTCGGCATCTCCAGCTCTGGCTTTGGTGCCCAGTTCATGCTCCTCTTGACGAGAAAGCGGCTTAAAGGTCGAGATATCTTTCAGATAGCTCTGCAGCGCCTTATCGGCAAAAACACTTTCTTTCCTCATTCCTCTTGGCATAAATGTCCCCTTAATCTAAAGGTAGTACCTTACGAGGGTTAATAGCCTTACCCTTGATCCGGTATTCAAAATGCAGATGAGACCCGGAGGCATTCCCAGTGGAGCCTACCATGGCTATTTGCTGTGCTTTCTCCACTTTGTCGCCCACTTTCACCAGATTCTTCTCGTTGTGGGCATACACAGTCATCACAAAATCCGGATGTTCCAAAACCACCACATTTCCATAAGCTCCCTGTACTCCGGAATATACTACAGTGCCATCCAACACTGCATAGATGGGAGTGCCATGTTTTGCCCCGATATCGATGCCTTTGTGAGGTTTGCCATTACGCAGCCCATATTCGGAAAGTACTTTGCCCACCACGGGAAGTGCCAGATCGCTGCGGATCCTGTCCTTCTTGAGCAGTTCCTCTTCGGTAAGGCGGTCCATAGTGGCCTGATCCACCGGTCTGGGACTTCCGGCTATATATATCTTTTGTCCTACGTTCAGGCTATTTGAGGTCAGAGAATTAATGCGTTTTAGCTCATCTACTGTGGTGTCGTTGTCTTTGGCAATACGGAACAAGGTGTCTTTAGGCTGCACGATATATACTTTTTCAATCACCACGGTCTTTTCTTCTGGCTCATCGATTGGGGCAGAGATAGTGAGTTGATCTGAACTGACAGGAGCTTCCTGCGGAACTACAGTAGTAGCAGCGGTAGAGAAAGGGTCTTTGATGATCACGCGCTGTCCAGGATAGATGGATACACCGGCATCGGCAAAGTCATTCCACAGGAGTAGGTCATTCATAGTGATATTGTACGTTTTGGAAATGCGGTATAGATTATCTCCCCGCTGGATCTCATAAAAGAAATCTGCCGATAGGGAAGAGCGCTGGATTCGCGGAGTAGGCCTTTCCGGGCTGATTTGAGTGCTGGGTACAGCGGGAGTACTTTGTACAGCTGGAGGACTCGGTACGGCTGGAGTAGGGCTTGGCACAACTGGTGCGGGGCTCTGCGGCTTCGGTTTCGCTTTTACTTTTAGCTTCTGACCGATAGATAGGTTTATATCGCTCAGGTTATTTAATTCCTGGATTTCTTTTGCAGTCATATTATATACGCGGCCAAGGGCATAAAGGGTATCTCCCTTTTTCACCACGTGTGTTTGCGTTTGAGCCCATGCCATATGTGGTAATAAGGTCAGTAGCAGCATGAGCCAGATATATCTATATAATTTCAAAATCTTTATACTCTTTGGGCTTATCTATTAGTTCTGTGTTTAAGGTATCCACACGAGAGAATACATTGCCGCGGCGCAAAAGTTCACAGTAAACGTCCATGAGACCGTCTTCTGCATCCGCAACTATGCGCACTGAGCCATCCGGATGGTTCCGGACATAGCCTCTAAGACCAAGTCTCAGAGCGTGTTTTCTCGCTAAATAGCGAAAGCCAACGCCTTGTACGCGTCCTTGTAATATTATCTCCCATTGTGGCATATTAACTCTCTTCAAGCTTTTGAATCTTTCTATTTGAGGTAGTGATATTTGTCAAGGATTCGTTTTTTCGGACTCAATGGGAACGAGCTTACCATGATTGATAGATTGTCTATATCAATCATGCCTTGGTGATATAGATCAGCAAGCAATCTTTGGAGCCCTTTTTTGCATATAATCATAGGAATTAAGCAGCGAAACAGAGCTGAAGCTAAAATTCAGGCTTCAGTTCCCGCAGCATAAGATCACGCATTGCCAGATGTGGGTTTTTGCCATTGTACAAAATCTCGTAAACCTGGTTCACGATGGGCATATCTATGCCCAGTCTTTGAGCCAGTTGATACACGCTACGGGTGGTCTCCACTCCTTCTGCAACCATTTTCATGGTGGACTGAATTTCCGCTAAGCTTTTCCCCTGGCCAATCTGAAAGCCCACAAAGCGATTACGGCTATGAGGGCTGATGGCTGTGGTGATCAAATCCCCGATCCCAGATAGTCCTAAGAAAGTCTCTGGCCAGGCCTGCATAGCTTCGCCAAAACGGCTGATTTCCACGATACCCCGCGTGAGCAGCGCTCCCATGGTGTTATCTCCAAATCCCAGGCCGCTGATGATTCCTGCGGCGATGGCGATGATGTTTTTTACCGCTCCGCCGATCTCCACTCCGGTGATATCCAGACTGCGATAGGCGCGGAAATACTCATTTGAAAATACTTCTTGCAACCAGATCAAGAGCTGTTCATCGCTTCCAGCGATTACCACTGTGGTAGGGAGTCCGCGCGCCACCTCTTCAGCATGACTGGGCCCGGAAAGCACGCAAATCTTGTGATGGATAGCTGGGGGCAGTTCTTCTTCAAGGATCTTATCGATGGTTTTAAGGGTTTTTTGTTCGATTCCTTTCGCCACATTGAGAATTGCCTTGAGCTTTGCAGAGAACCAGATTTTGTTTGCGAGAGCGGGCTCAATGCTTTGCAGAGTAGAGCGGATGAATTGAGAGGGAGTGGCCAGCAGGATCAGATCGCTTTGGTACTCTGCCACTTCGGCAAAGGAATCTGTAAAGCTTACTGCATCAGGCAGGATAAGATCTTTTAAGAGGACGGGATTGCCGTGATTTTGCCTTAGGCTACTCAGGAATTCAGAATTAAATTCCCAGACCAGGACTTCATGCTGGTTTTCCGCCAGCAATTTTGCCAGGGCCAGTCCCCATCCGCCGCCACCGATGATGGACACTCTCATTGCTTGATCTTTTCACAAAACTTGCAGAGATCCTCGTCACTTTCGTCATCGTCAAAATCTTCGTCATCCTCTTCATCGTCCACCCAATCGGGGCAAAAGAGCATGTCTTCCTGAAAGTCCCATCCATCCACATTGGCCAGACCAAAACGTTCCAAAGTCTCTTCTTCCCAAAAGGAATAGTGGCAGACCCCTTCCAGGTTCGCCCATACCAATACGGGGTTTTTATAATGTCTGATTTCAACCTTATGGTTTTCTACCAGGTCGAGAAACTCTCTAATCTTCTTCTTGTCTTTTTCGGCTCTAAAATCCATGATTACCTCACTTCTTAGAATCTGTAATTCACCGCAGCCGAGAGGCGATTTTCGCTGAATTCCTTCAGACGAAGCACACTCGCGTTAGGTGACTCTACATTCCTGAAGTTGTGCAAGTAGTCAAGAGATAATTTCCAATTTGGGTGTAAATTTAGCTCTAAACCGGCTTTAGTATTGTAAATACGGTAGGTCCGAGCGCCGTACCAGGCATTGTTTCCCTGATAGTAGCGGTCTTCTTTAGTGAGTTCCAGATAAGGATGCCAGCTTTGTTTTTTTGTGCTTTCGCCGCTCAGGGGCATGGGCTTTAGTCTCAGCACCCCACGATAAATATTGCTCTCGTAACTGCCATCATTTGCAGCAAGGTCTTTGTAACCGGTATTATCAAAGTTACGATAGCTGTATGAACCCTGCAGGGAAAAGGAGGGGAAGCTATAGCGAGCACCGAGTTCTGTGGTGAGGCGGCTGCCATCTGCTTCGGTGAAATACTGGTTGTAATACAGATCTTCATAGCGGATATTGCTGAAGGTTGTGAGCTTTTTGATGGGTCTCACCACCAGTTCCGCCCGGTACAAATTGCGTTCGTAGCTGTATTTCTCGTTTTCGCCTGTGCCATCGCTATCTGTAAAATGTCTGTAATAAGTATAGGGATAGTAGCCGTATAAAGCGCTCAGGCTCCAATAGTGACGGTCCACCCGCATGCGAAACATCGCATCGTGCCGCTCTTTTTCGGTATTGCTCAGATTTTGGCTGATCTTGCCAGTTACCGAAGGTGTAAAAGTCCACCAGCGATAGTGGATCGGGTAGCTCAGATCAAGGCGCAGGGCCAGCTGCAGATCATCCGTAGTGTTAACGAAATCCAGCTTGGGATCGTCGTTTTTCCAGCGAGCCATATCATAATCTGAAAGCTGAAATACGTTGTCAGTATATTCAGCCGCCAGGCCGATTTCTGCTTCAATCTGAGCATGGGCATGTCCCAGACCGATCAGAAAAACTGTGATGCACAAGATAATCGGCCGGAAGTTTCTGCGGCGTCCCAAGGTTCTGGGGCTGGTTATCTTCTTGCTATCTTCGTTTTTCGAGTCGTTCTGCTGATCGGGATAGACTTCCCGGGTAGATTCTTTGTCTAATTTCAAATCTTCGGTCAGAGTCATATCATTTCCTTATTTTTTGATAAAAACGGGGCGCGCCATAAACATATGGTCTGTATCTGCCCGAAATTCATAATTACTGCTATTTGCATTCTCAGGAAGTTCGATCTTTTTGCTAATGGTGAGATGGCGAACACCCTGGGCGTTGAATTTGGTAGTTCTGGCCAGGCTGAATTCATAGCTTTCCACCTTTTCACCATTGTGATAAAGGCTAAAAGAAGGCAAGCTGCGATCTGTGAGTCTGGCCCGCAGATAGACCACACAGTCCCGGCTGTTATTCAAAGTGAATTTGAAGGGCTGGGCCTGATTGAAGCTATAATACTCAGAGCTGCTTCCATTGTGCGTGAGATCGATCATCCCGGCATGAGCTGTGATCTGGCGGCTGGGTTTGCGCAACGTCTTGGGTTTGGGCTTGGGTTTGTACATCTCAAAGGCCCGCATATAGATGCTGCGCTGGAAGCAGAGCACTTCAAGGGATTTTGTGCCGGCAGGTACGTCAAATTCAAGATCTTCATATAAGTAATAGCCGTTTTTAAACTCTTTCAAAGTGAGATTGTAGGGGGTTTCCACTTTATTGATTACGATGATTATACTGGGTTTACGCAGTTTTTCAATGCCAAAGCTGCGCAATTGGATTCTCTGGACATCTTCGGTTTTAAGGGTCATGCTTTTTTCTGGCAGGCTGCGATAGTACCAGTGGCTTGCTTCTTCTGTCTTGCGAATTCTACGGCTTCCAGGATTCTCAAAATCCATGATTCTGGTGCGATAATTTTGTGCGAAAGACAGGCTGGCTATCAGGCCGAACAGGATCATTATAATATGTTTTTTATTCATTAGACTAATCGTCTCCTATAAATCTTCTTCGGTATCCACTATATTGCCCATAAACCTGCGGTCGTGACGGTCGAAGACAATCACCGCGATAATGGCAAGAATCAGGATGGCCAGACAGATGCTGGCTACAGTTACATTGTGAATGGTGGAGCTGAGGACTGTGCCTTCTCCCACCACAGGCTTTTCATCCAGGGACAGGCTAAGCTTGTATTTGTGAGCCCAACGCAGGATGCGGCGGATGTGCAGGACATTTATATTGCGCTTGGCCATCTTCATCATCACACCTTCGCGATCAAATTCGCGCTCTGCCAGCTTGGTATTCAGGCCTTCGGGAATCAGTCTGGCATTGGGCTCGCTGCCCACATTTGCCAAACCGCCACCGATATTTACGAAAAGACGGTATCTGCTATCGGCATCTATCATATTGTCATAGGCTTGCATGCGTAGATCAACGTTTTCTTCCAGGCTGCTGCCCATGATGAGGGGGACATCATTCCTGATCATTGCCTCACGCAGGGAGTTCATGCCATAATCAGAAAGTCCTACTCCTCTGTCTTCACTACCTCCGATGGAGGCATAATTTGAACCAAAGGCAAGCATCCCTTTTTCTTTGAGAATAGCTTCGATATCGAGCCAGGTGAGCTCTTCCCTATTTGCCCCATAAGAGGCGGATGAAAGCGAAACAATGATCTTAGGATCCAGTTTCATCACGGTAAGGGCGGCATACAGAGCCAGATTCACCGCAGGGTTTGAGCCGGTGATGCCTACTGCCACCTTATCACCTGCTTTGAGGTTACCAAATTCTTCCACAAAGATGGAGGCAATATTAGGATTGATAGCGGCTTGTTTTTCGGAAAGGAGACCGCGGTCTGTGGTGATGGGGGACAGCCTTTTGCCGATCAATCCGGTATGGAAAGGATCGTCTATAGGATCGATCTCGATACCCCGGGCTTCGATTTCCGCCACCAAAGTATCCAGATAACCCTGCATCAGGCTTACCGCTGCCAGCTTTTCTTCATAGTGATTTGCCTTGATTTCCACATAGCTATGTGAAGCTATTAAATACAGTATAACGGACAAGATAAAGAGCAGAATCAGTGATCTGCCACTTTTGAGATTGGGACGGTACATTTTGCGAAACATCTTAAACCTCCCCGCCAAAGACTACCATCAGCATCAGACGCACCAATACCGCAGCAATGGTCATCGTGGAAAGCGTCTTCCAAAAACCCTGACGCTCAAACCAGTTTGCGATGAGGCCAGGCACGATATAGCCGATAGAGACCATTTGGAATTGATAAATGGTGAATTCATGGATGACCATTACGCGTGACGCCCAACCCAGGATAAAGCCCACCAGGATACTCAGCACCATCCTGCGTTTGCCAAATAGCAAGGTGAATTGACTCACTATGCGGATGACTCCCCAAGTGAGCAAGCTGATGATCAGGGTGCCCAAAATCTGCATGGGTTTATCAAGGTATAACGCAATATAGCCCGGAACCACGATTCCGCCGGCGGATGCGCCCAATAATTCTGAAAAGATAAGACTGATGATTACGCCGATTCCTACAGCGGCTTGAACTACAGCATCAACCACGATCAGCTCCTTTTTTCACTTTAGGTATTCTATGTTTAAAATTTGCCACAATCTGTGCTCCATATTTTATTTCTCCGGCGATGTTTCCGATCCCCAGGACATGAGCTTCTTTGCCTGTCAGCTCCCAGACTTTCTGATACACTTTATCGGCGAGCGGCTGCCCCAGGGCAACGAGCTTTTCCCTCTTTACGCCATGGCTTAGAGCATAAGCTTCCACTTTGTCTGGAATCTCTCCGGTGAGCAGCAGGTAATCGTAATCCACCTTGGCCATGGCATCCACCAATTGTTGAGATCTGAACAGACGGTCTGCACGGGAGTTTAGTATCACAATCTTCGTTGCCTGCGCCAGCTCTGCCGTCACCATATTGATAATGTAAACGGTGGATTCAGGATCATTGGCAGCAAAGACGTTGTAAAAGTGGATCTCTTTTCCGCGGTCCGGAATGATATATTTCCTCAGGGCTCCGGGGTCTGGATTCGCTCCTTGCATGCCTTTGAGAGCTACTTCATGAGGGATGCCGGCTTCTGCACAGACGGCCAGGGCCAGCTGCACATTTTCCACATGCTCTATATAGCGGAACTTCAGCATTTCTTCCGGGCTTATTTCTATATGATCAGGTCTGCTGATCTTGCAGTTACGGGCATCAGCCACTTTTTTAAGGATCTGATATTGCGACACTTCTGAGGTGTAGCAAACCCCATTTGGAGGGATGGTATTTGCTAGACACATGGTCACGCTCTGCACCGTGCTACCCATTTGGTCCAAATGGTCCGGCCGGCTATTGGTGATCACAGAAATTGTGCTTTTGACAAACTTGCGCTCAGTAATCCATTGAAAGACGGGATTCACCGCCATGCACTCTATCACGATCGCATCTGGCTTTTCTTTGGCAGCGTGGCGGAAGATGTACTTCTGCTCGATGATGTTGGCACCTTGCAAACGGATGATGGCAGCTTCCCGCCCATCTGCCAGCACCATACGCGGCAATGTGCCAGTGATTTTGGCAATAGTCTTTAGTCCTCCCGCACGAAATCCGGCCGCGATCAAACGCGTGACGCTGGATTTTCCCCTGGTACCATTTACGTGAACGCGGATCGGGATCGAAGCCACATTCCGGTTATGTCTGCGATACTCCAAACTCCAATGTATGATTAGAAGCAGAGTCGCGATGATCAATATCGTCATTTATTTCCTCATGAGTCTCAAAATCTCTCTTTCATGTGGACGCATTAATTCAAGCATCTGAATCCACAATAAAACTGTGTGCAATATCCATTCCACTATCAGAAAAATGTAGAGAAAAAGCAGAATTAATCTGCACATTTAAACATCCAAATCCAAAAACCATAGTCAGGATAATCTCCATTTCTCGTCAAGGTATTTATTTGTCTGTGTTAACTGGCTGGATCGTACAATATACAAAATGAGTAAGGGCACGATCTATTGACCGTGCCCCAATTCTCATTTTGCTTAGGCTTTGAAGAACTAACAATCCAGAAAGTCCTTAAAGCATCCTATAGTTATTTGATCCTATTTCAGCATCATTACTTTTTTTATTACCGTATTGTTGCCAGTATCAATTCTGACAAAGTACAAGCCAGAACTCACTGAGTGCTTACCGTTATCCTTACCATCCCAGATCACTTTGTGGAAGCCTCTCATCATGTTATCATCTATCAGACTGCGTACTCTTTGTCCCCGGATATTATAGACAGTAAGGCGCACCTTGCCAGCTTCCGGTACTGAGAATGCTATCGTGGTGGATGGATTGAAGGGATTTGGATAATTGCTCAGCTCCAATTTGGTGGGAACCGGAGCGTTGTAGATTGACTCATCTTCTGATTTAGCCAATATCTTACCCCATAATTCATCCACCGTATGTTTTGCATCTTTGAGGGTGGAGATCGAGATTCCGTTTGATTGATATGACATTGTCGAATGAGCAGCCTTGCCTGAGTCGTCATAATACATATCCTGCATGGTATATGCTATATCGAGCAGACAGAGGAGCGAATCCACTTCAGTAGTGGAAAAGAGCAAAAGGTCTTCATAACCTTGTATTGCCTCAGTGTACAGGCCATCCAATCTATTAACCATGGCATATTTAGCCTGAGCACTTTTTATCAGGACACTGTCGCTGCAGGCTACCATATAGGCATCATAGATGCCGCGTAAATCATTTAACAAGTCTGGATATCCTGCATAAATGGAGTTTAGTCTTCCCAAGCTCTGCAAAGCATATAGACTATCTGGTTCATTTGTAGCTATGCTCGTATATAGTTGCCTGGCCAGTGCTTGATCTCCACTTTCTTCTGCTGCTAAGGCTTGTTTGAATACGTCATCAATTAAAGGAGAGAAAGGGGTATTGGGTTCGGTGTTAAATGGCTCAAACTCTACTCTCCACGAAGGGGGATAAATTGAGTTTCGGATCTGACGCGCATTAGTCGTTCCCCAGTAATTCTTTCTTGCCATCAGAGGCCTGATCTCCCCAGTAGAATCGTAATATAGAGAATATCCTATTCCATCGGCGTTGATATCATTGTTAGTATCGTCTATAATTGGGTAAGATTCACTTCCGATCACTATCTCCGCTCTTGACATACCATTGGATTCCGTAAAAGAGATATTACAGTCTTTTATTCTTGGCTCGGACCCTCTTGTGAGATGCATCCCCGTCCTAGTATTATGGTGTATATTGTTCATTGCAATATTGGTATTACTATTGTAAAGAAGCAAGCCATAACCATTTTGCGTTATCTCATTGTTGCTTATATACCCCAAGTTACTGGCGACATAGTTATTTGAAACATTCATGCCGTAAGTGTTTTGTCGGAGCGTATTACTCTCTACGATGAAAGAAGTTCTCGTAGCTATGTTTATTCCCTGGCCACAATTTTTGATTAAGCTATTAGTGATTATTGAAGCACCTCTGATCTGGATACCAGTCGAGGCTCTTTCGATAATAGTGTTATTACATACAAGGTTTCCAGATCTAAATGTCGTAATACCAGACCATTCTTGGGTAGAATTCCCAATATATATTGATTGTGAGACACCACCATCTATGTGTAACGATCCATAATTTTCGATTCCAACTCCTTCGGAAATTAATACCAAGCTGTTTGATCCTATATCCATACTGGCACCACCTGCAATTGTGATATTGCCAGTTATCTCAATATCTCCCTGAATATTGAGGTCAGTATAAAGCTCAGTTTGCGGGATAGTTCCCTTGGCGATTACAAGGTCGTCATTAATTAGCCCTGCTGCTTCTAAATCAGCCCAAGCATAATTGACATAGAAATAACGGTCGTCATAAGCAAGACTTTGGATCACATTGGGAATGCAACCACGCGAAATTGGGGTATCATCTACGATAGTTACTTCTTCGGGAAAGTCAATACTATATAGTAACTTAGCAGAGAAATTTTCAGGGTTAATCCCGTTTCTGATTATTTTAAACCTGGGATACTGCGAGATAGCACTGCCTATGGCCATCACAAGTTGGTTATCATGCCATTCTGAAACGTATTCCTCAACATTGCTCGCATAACCCTTAAATAATTCAATATTTCCGAAACCAGTTGGAGATAAATCTCTTATCTTCAAAGCGTCGCCATTATTGACTATCATGCTTTTAATAATGGAAAAATCGTTATTAGCTCTGATGTAGAATAGCTCTGCATCAGTAGTGAATCTTAAGCCGTTTATCATTGACCAACCTTGATTACTAACTCCAGCATAAACTTGGTTATTTACATCAATATTGGCATAGGCTACATATGCATTTGCAGATTCGACAATTGATGTTATGGGGTTTGTTCCGCTTGATGATGGAATGAGTAATGTCAAGAAACTGCTACCTGTCGAGCTTCCAGTATCTACTCGAATTCTGGAGTGTGCACGAGAAAAGATATTACCACCATTAATTCCTGCAGGCTTATTGCCAGTTGGCAAGCCTGTCGGGAATAGATCATCATCAGGATCAATTATGCCACCAATTTTTTGCCCGTCTATGCGTTTAGCACTCGTTGCAGCCAATGCTCCCATTGCTCCATATAACTTTGAACTCCCCATAGTTGCAGAAAATAACCCAGTATTGGAGTCGTAACTCATTACCGCATCGGGATTGAAATGCAATTGGTTGCGATAAGTATTGCTTTGCTCATTTAAGGCAGTAATTTTGTCATAGACAAGAATACCTTCGTTGCCTAATGTGTAGAAATTCCGAACCAATCTTGCATTTATGTCATTAACAGGTGAGGTATAGCTTGCATGTACTTCAGGTTCTTCTGGAGTCAGTTCATTATAATTGATCCTCACTTTTAGATGTCGGATATCCTGATTTGTAATCAGGTACTCCCGCTTACAATTATCTACAAGGTTGTTTCTTCCGGAATATGAAGCCCACTCTGAACCGGATAAAGGCCTTTTTAGTCTTAGAACTGTCGGTGCAGCAGGTAAGGGTGCTAAAGAAAACTGTTCAGTAACATACGATCTTTCGTTTTCAACATCCGGGTTTACGACCACCATGTTCTTTGAGTATATTGATCTACACCATTGTGTTGTTCTCCACCAACCCCCCATATCTGTGCTGTAAGAAGCTCGATACCCTGGATCAATAATAAACTGCTTATTACCATAATATAAACGATAATGTCCTTTTTCATGGCTTCTGTGAAAGTTCTCTTCTTCATATGAGTTCTCGTGATTTACATGAAGCCACAGTCTATTCTTATAGGTTGTTGATTCACAAGTTTGCCCTCCGGAAAGTGGAAGAGACAAATGAGTAAATTCTTGATTGGAGAAAACGCCACTCAAAGTTGATTGGGGTTGATAATTATCGGCAGTTACTGGATTGGAAGGGTTGTATGAATATACGATAGGGAAATTTATGGAATAATGGGCATTTTTGGTAGAAGGCCATTCACCGCCTCTTGCCTTTAATCTATATAAATACCATTTGATTTTATCTCTGCCTATGAGGTCATTAGTGTTTTGGTAATAGTATTCCATTATGCCTCTATCTATACCTCCTCTATCCCACCAATCCTCCTCAATCGTAGCAGTATAATATCCGGGTGTAAGGTTGTCCACTTCACTGTTAAACAACCTTCTTATATATTGATTATCCCAATAATTTATCTCGGAGAGTCTATTCAGTGCTGTGAAAAAAAATTGCGGGCTTGCTTTTAAGGCTTGACTGGCATACCCATAACCTCCACAATATGCTCCGCTTTTTTTCACAATATACTGCAACATACCGTTGATATCTTCTTGTATTGGAACAGAATCCATCATGTATATAACCCAATCCAGGATTGGGTCATTGCCCGGCAAGTGGCCCAATACAAGCCTGCTATATCCTAAAGAAGCGATTAACTCAAACGATCTGGCACCAAGGATATTTATCTTATCATAACCATCACCCCAGTTAATACTACCATCACCACTAGTGTTTGCCCAAAAGGGTGAATAAAACGAGCTCCATGCAGTCATGCCAATTGCGGTAGGGTTTTTAAGATAATTATATAAATACCCAGAAAGAATCTCTATGTTTTCTTGGGTATCCTGTTTCTGACCATCTGTCATTTCTTCATAAAGCATATCATATATAAAGGATACATAAGCAAGCCCATCGCTGGCATAGTAAAGTCTATTGTAATTACTAAGCGTATCAAGTGTACCATAATTATTAAGATGCAAGTTGCCTGAATCAAATGGAACACCATTACAATAGAAATATACGTTATCCGTGTTAAAGATTAACTGCACAATAGAACCCGGGTTCGCGCCACTAACTGCTTGGTTAGGAGATGTCATTGTAGTTGGCTTTATATAGACATAATTGTCACTGCTAGTGTCATTGCAGATCCCTCGTATTAGATGATCTACAATGGCTGAATCATAAACTGGTGTGTGGTATTTAATGGCGTAATACATAGCATCTTTTGCATAATCTGCTAATTGTCCATTAAAGCCCGAAATCCTTTCATCTGCAGGTTCAATTAAATCTCCCTCATCATCCCTTTGATAAAACAAATATCGATGGATTAACGGGTCTGGTGGATTAGCTGTATCAAGATTATCCCTAAGTGATTGCATCAGTGTAGCATCAATCGTTATGGTCTCATCAATGACAGAAAAAAGTGTGACTGTCATTATACATAACACCACTGTCCATAAAATTGTCTTCATGTTGTCTCCTTATTTAATATGTGTAATTTTTTTGCTCTCAACTAGCTTAGAGTTGCTGAGCAGCTTTAAGATATAGACCCCTGAGGCTAAGTTTCTCGGCATCCAGTTTGATTTGTTATCTTGTAGAGTCAG
>JAJBAY010000125.1 GCA_020532515.1 Candidatus Cloacimonadota bacterium
CCCCATCATTTCCTTGGTCTTAGCACTTAGAGCACCCTCAGCATAAGCCGCAGTATCAAGCCCGAAGAAGCGCTTGATATTCAGGTTTGCCGTGTCCAGAGTAAGTTGCGTAAGTTCTTCCCGTTCGGTGCGAAAGTCTTCAGGTTTCATGATCCCTCCTTTTGTACGTTTTTAAGGATTGTGAACAGCTCTTCCGCGCTGGGCTGAACCGGGCTGATCACCGTGTTTCTAGCGGCGAGAATCTGCGGAATCCAGCTTTTTAGCAGTGCATCACCGGCATCCACTTTCAGCCTGATAGGGAAAGCATCCAGCCAGCTTAGAAAGCTATCTATATCGCTCTCAAGATAAGCAAACAGCGCTTCCAGTTCATCTTGCAGATATGGCTCATAGAAGCGCATGATCTGCCCCATAAACATCCCGTTTGCCAGCCCATGGGGGATGCCAAAGGCTGTGGTGAAGGGGTAGCCGATGGCATGTTGCAAGGTGGTGCTGGTATGCGCGATCGCGATTCCCCCATACATGGAAGCCAGGCTAAGCGCTTCTCTTGCAACAGGGTTTTGTGGCTCCTTCAGGCAAAGCTCCAGATTGTCCCGGATCAACTTGATCCCGCGGAATATCATAGGATACAAAAGCGGGCTGCGCTGCGTGCTGTAGATCCCTTCCAGAAGATGGGACAGCGCGTCTATAGTTGTATTCAAGCTGATCTTTGGGCTGAGGCTGCGCATGAATTGGGGATTGATTACTGCGAGGGCGGGAAAGATCAGATCGCTGCCAAAGCCCGCCTTTTTCCCGGTGGAAAGATCCGTCAATACGCTATATTGGGTCACTTCGCTGCCGGTACCATGTGTAGTAGGAATAGCCGCGATCGGGTATGCCTTTTGGCGCAAAGAAGCATCGTAAAGCTGATCCGCGCCAAGATCGTTGGCAGCCGCCAGCGAGATAGCTTTTGCTGCATCCAGGGGGCTGCCACCGCCGATGCCGATGACAAAATCGCATCCGTGCCGCAGAAACTCTTCTTTCCCTTTGATCACCAGCTCTGTGCTGGGGTTTTCGCAGATCTCTTTATACACATGAACGGCAATGCCTTGTTTTTGTAGAATCGGCAGCAAACAGGCATTTACACCGCTTTTATCCGCAGCACTTTTACTGCTCACGATCAATGCTTTTTTGCCCAATGCAGAAAACATCTCTGCCGCTTCCTCCAGGGCTGTGTTGCCAAAGAATATCCGGGTGGGTAAATACAACATGGGCTTTCTCCGCTTGTTTTTTTGCACTCTTTCATAATTACACAAAGCTGTCAAGCTCAACCGGGGGCAAAACCGCTCCCAGCCTGAATATCTATGCTTGAACGCCAGATATAAAAATGCCCCGGGGGATTAAAGCCCGGAGCATTGATTTCTTTAATATCAGCTTAGTTTATCTTCAGAATTCTTTGCGTTTTAGTATCTGGCAATGCCTTTACTTTTATGAAGTAAACACCTTGTGCCACAGGTTTTCCGGCGCCATCTTTGCCATCCCATTTATAGGTTTCGCTACCTTTTGTCAGTTGCACCGGCAATTCCCGCACTTTTTGTCCCCGGATATTGTAAATCCCGATTCGGGTAGAAATATCTTTGTTGGATTCCACTTCGATGCTTAGCTGTCTATTGAAAGGATTCGGATAGCATTTCACCAATCCACAAGCGGGTACCACAGCGGGATCATCATTCGCCAGTGGATCGATGAAACCATATTTATGACAGAACACTGTGTTACCTTGTTCCGGGTGGAACCAAATGCAGGCATGCAACACGGATTCGGAAGGATTGCTGAAAGTGACCCGGGAATCTAGCATATCATCTGCCAATACTCCTTCCGGCAGATCAATGTTATATTCTTCTGGCGAAAAATAGCCTTCCAGATCCAGGCGTTTGATTAGCAAGCTGTTTTCCTCCTGATTGGGCAGAGGAAGCAGGAAGCCATCGGCTATGCGACTCAGAGCGATAAAATTCTGCGTATGGGTCGTATAGAAATTGCTACTGATCTCCTCTCCCTCCAGGCTGGAAATTACCAGACGATAGCCGGGAGCGCTTGCCAAAGTGCTCTTCTGCAGAGTGATAACGTTGCCTCCTGCCAGGAGTTTTGCCTGCACGATTTCCCAGCCTTCTCCGGGATTCTGCGGATATTCCATATCGTCTGTATACAAAGTATTATTTAGCTGATACAGCCACTCGCCGTTGAAGAAATCGATAGATTTATGCACCACCGGTTCATTCCCCTTGTGCCATTTCACAATCTGTTGCGAGCCGTATTGATGCTCCGCAATCAGAGCCCCCAAACTCCAGATTTCCTTGCGAGGGAGATCAGGGAAATCCCGCGAATCTGCCCAAGACCCCGTTTTATAGCCTATGCCGCTTCCTGAGGTACTGGGATACCGCCTGCACTGCAATACAAGGCCTCCTATTACGGGATCCGGCATCGGCATCAGAGTAACAGGTCCACCACACATATCGAAAGCAATGTCCCAAATGCCTGCATTACTGGGATACTCACTATCATTACCTGAACGGTGCAACAAACCATATCTGTTTTGATAGATAGCGCCATAGTGTTTGATGGTGCCTCGTTCAGTATATGGCATTCTCTCTGGCCAGAGGGGGTTATACCAGGGATAATCGATATTAGCCGGCCAAGGCTGATTATCCGTGGGAGGAAAGCGGTAGCGATGCAAATCCATCCAATCGAAATAGTACAATGAACCTTCAAAGCTAACCTCTACAGCAGGTGTAGAGCCATGCGGATGCTGATATTCGAAGCTGAACTCTCCGGCATCAAAAGCTGCAGTATAATCATCATACGTGATCAAATCTCTCATGGCAATGAGATCGGCATAGATAAGTATGGGCTCAGAATCTGCTCTACAATTGGGATGATAGCGCAGATTGTCCCCGGGATCTTTGTAGCCATATTTTACAAGTATCTTTTTATCTGTGATCAGCGTTACTTTGTCGGTCGTGTTGGCTGAAGGATCTTCTCCCGGAGGAGTAGATTCCAAAAGGATGTCGCCAATTGTATAGATGATTTCGCTACTGTAAATACTTTTTACACCACAGAAGCTACCTTTGATCCAAAGCGTGGCATCGGTGTATAGCTTATCCGGCAAAGTAAATGGTGCTATCTGAGTCCACAATGTATCCCGAACAGAAAAATTGTTCATGAACAGAGAATCTGCTTCAGCCACAGGCAATGGAGGATACGGATTCCAAACCTCCGCAAACGCTCTTCGAGGTTCCGTTACTACGCCCCAATATCCGGAAGCAGTGTTTCCATCCACTTCCAGAAGCAAAATAGTATCCTCATCCTGGCTTAGGTCTATTACAGAAGCACTTTCTTTGAAGCTCCGTTTGAATAGCTTTGCCTGTATCAGGGAGCCATCCAAATCTGCACATTCGGTTAAGCCCCCCTGAAACACCATCTCCACCGGGTAGCTAGCAGGTGAGGATATCACATGTCCGGATATGATTACCGGATCCAAAAAAGTGGGCCATCCGTTGTTA
>JAJBAY010000126.1 GCA_020532515.1 Candidatus Cloacimonadota bacterium
TTTTTCGAGCTGTTGATTGCTGGGTTGAACTAGATGATAAGATATTTGCTTATTGGATTTTTGATGGAGGCTTGAAGGCTCAAAAAAGAGAGGATCTGGTTGCATGCTTTAGAAATATAGGAGTGCACATACATTGGATTTTTGATTCAAGTGTTTTAAAAGTCGATGATAGAGAAAATTTATCAGTCAATCTTTCAAGTACTGAAAGATATTTTATGAGAACGAGTCAGTACGATATTACTCCAGATAAATGGAAGAAGGGAGCAAGTCTTCACTATATTGATTCAGAGGAAAGTAAGCTAATTACATATAGATCTTTGCACTTGGTACATTCTCCACAGCAGCATGACGGATATCAAAAGTACAATTTTATGAGTGATCTTCTTATTTCCCCAATTAATGGAGAATTTGTTCATCCTGGAGAGCATGAGTTGTTCAATGCATATGAGGAACAAGAACGGATTCGGGGAGAGTTTAAAAAGGCGCAGGATGAGAGACACTTAAGAAATATTTCATGGGACAAATCAAATTATTCGTTTACAAATCGATTTGCTGATTCACATAAATATTGTGATGTGTTGAATAGTGATAAACTTTCAGACATTAAACCTGTACAAGAAAACAGTCCTCAACTTTTAAGATGCAAAATTTGTGGGGCCATGGTTGATAGATGGTGGATGGAAGATCATTCTGACAATACATGTAAATGTTATAATTGCTATGGATATGGGAAGAGATAGATAGCGAAAGTGCATCCTCTTCGTCCTTATTAGGTATTTAACCGCTAGGCAGTTGTGCTGCTGTCAGGATTGTCTAGTATTGCTGCATTATTATTCATCAAAATCTAAATTTTTTAAAATATCAATATTTTCATCCGTATTCCAAATTATTTCTATTTTATAGTCTTCGTTATTTTCATTGACGCATTCAAGATAATCATAATTACAATCAATAACATTTCTTATTTCAAATAGCACTTCAATCTCATCATCATCATTCGATATGAAAAAAGGGTTGCCATTTTTATCAAAAGAGTTTTCAAATCTATATGTTCTCATATTCCATATAAATTCATCAGCCTTTTCTATTAGTATAGTTGCTTTAATTTGCTCGACGGTTAATTTTGAGTCGGGTTTATTGCATTTTTTACAATGAGAAAGTCCACATTCGCACGTAAAATTATTTTCGATGCCGAAACGTTCACCAAAATCTTCATCTTCGAATTCGTCATCAAAATTCATATTGTCACTCTCTCTTGCTGGGCTGCTATAGTTGTATGGATAAGTTTAAATAAATTCGCATAGCCTGCAAATTATATCAAACACTTTTTTTTCGTTTTTGGCAATATGCTGTAAGGATAAGCTTAGAGTTTGATTGTCGTTCAAATAATTTCAGATATATATCACTCCCATGAAGGCCTACAAAAATCCCCGCTCAAGCCATTTGTGCGCTTGAGCGGGGATCTTTTTTCTTTCCCCAGCCCATAAAGGAGTGATCATGCACGACCAAAATTACTGTTCATCCGAAACGACCAAGCTGGCCAAGGCCCTGATCCAGGTACAGCGTACCTTGCAGCCAGCGACCAAGGACCGTCTCAACCCTTTTACCCATTCTAACTACGCCACCCTGAACAGCGTCATGGATTCCTGCCGCGATGCTCTGCTCACCAACGGCATCTGGCTCACCCAGTATCCTGTCCCATCGGATCCCGGTCATCTCGGGCTTGTGACCAAGCTGGTTCATGCTGAATCCGGGGAGTGGCAATCATCGCACGCCGTAGTCCCATTGCCGAAGAATGATCCCCAGGGCCTTGGTATCGCCATGACCTACATCCGGCGCTACTCCATTTCCGCCATGCTCGGCATCGTGACCGAGGAAGATACGGACGGAAACTTGCCCAAGGATTCCGGCAAGGGTGGACAACGTCATAAAAGGGCTCCAGCCACGCAAGATTCTGGAGCTCCTTCTCATCCTCCAAGCCTGCCGCAGCCAGCCCCGCTCCCAAAACTCGACGGCATCACCTACCAGGAGATCACCGCCACTGACGGGCAGGTTTGCATCGTGGCCACTGGTAATACCCAGGCCAAGAAGGAACTGCTGGCCGGAGCCGGATTCAAGTGGAATCCTCAGCGGAAGATGTGGTGGAAATATGCGCAAGCGTCCTGAAAATTCAGACACGAAACACAAGCGAAGGCTGCTCCACTCGGGCAGCCTTCGCCATTTTGGGGGATAGGAAATGTCAGCACAAACTCATGAGGATAGAGCGCAAGGGCTCATGGCGCTACTGGCCAAGGGGCTTGTCGAATCGTCAGCGAAGAGAACTTTGTCATCATTAGGGGACCGGAGCCAATACATCGGCATGTCGGATATTGGCCGCGCTCTGGAATGCCCACGGGCAGCGGTGGGCAAGAAGCTTTTCGGGAACGGTGCTGGCCTTGAAGTGAGTCAACATGACCTTGCCTCGATGCTCGGCACACAGCTGCGTCTGCAGCGCGGACATTGGTTTGAGGCCGGCGTTGCCCAGGTGTTTAGGACTCAGAGTCTTCCCGTAATCGAGCAGCTTGAAATTCAGGCCCACCATAACCAGGTGCCGATCAAGGCCCATTTGGATTTCACGTTCGTAAGTGCAGCAGACCAGCCAACAGTACGGATTCTGGAACTCAAAAGCTGCGAAAATATCCCGTCAACGCTCTATTCTTCGTACGAAACCCAAGTCTACGGCCAGGTTGGCCTCTTGCGGGCACTTTGGGAGAAGCCTGCTTTTGGTGTGCACGGAGAACCGGATATGGCCGGATGTTCGGGGCTAACCTTCCCGGAGCTCTGCCGAAAGATGCTCGGTATCCAGATGCCCGCTGATGCCTCTCTGGTTGATATTGAGGCGTGGGTGCTGTGTTTGTCCATGTCCGAGGCAAAAGCGTTTGGTCCCTACCTGCCTGACAAGTCCATGCTCGGCCTTTGCCTGCAGACGGCGGAGGATCTGTGGACCCTGACCGTGGGTGTCAGATCAAACGGCGGTGATATCTTTGACCTGCCAACGGCCAAGGGATTTCATGCTCTCTGCCCCTGGTGCGACTTCAATGCCGATTGTCCGAAGTTTGAAGGTGTGGATCAGCCGCAGTGGAGTCCTGATCTGGCGAGACTGGCTAGGCTCAAGGCTGATGTGGCAGCGCTTGATAGAGAGATCTCCGAGGTCGAGGACGGCCTTAAAACTGCCTACATGCTCTCAGATGTTGGCGGCAACTGGATCAATGTCGACAATCAGCGGTTTCGGGTCTCATCCCAATCAGGACGCCGTACCTTGAACCGGGAGCAACTGCGCTTGGAACTTTCCGCAATCCTTGGAGAGGATGACTGCGATACGCTCCTTGCTCGCTGCGAATCCGAAGGAAAATCCTTCGAGCGCCTGATGGTCAGCAAAATCAATAGGCCAAAGGAGAGGAGCCATGGGATATAGCTCTCGTGTCGGGATCTGCATTTCCCAGGAAGCAGCCGATTTCCTTGATGCAAAGATCAG
>JAJBAY010000031.1 GCA_020532515.1 Candidatus Cloacimonadota bacterium
AGATGATAAATAGTGTGATTGGTTGTTTGACCTTAGATAGAGTGTAAGAGGTGAGGACTTAAAATGTTCTCAAAGAACGTCAGTAACAATGAGTTGGAATTTACACCAACATTTGGGACTCAACTATTTCTTAGGCTTGTATATGTCAGTTTTAATGTAATAGATAAGTTTCGGGAAGCCAGTTGCCAGGATATGGATATAGTCTTTGCATTTGTAGATAAAGTATAGTGCCAGAGCCATGAAGGCATTGAGGTTTTTCATGCCCATATAACTGCCCAGGCGCATGCTTTCCCATTTCATGCTCTGCTTCATTTGACGATGTGCTTCTTCAATAGCCCAACGTTTTCGATAAGTACCAATGGCAGTTGTAATGAGTTTTGCTTCAGACATATTCGGATCGTCAAAGTCACAATGGAGACAAAAGTCTTTACCTTTTGGGCAGCTCTTTTATATCTGCGGACCACTACCATACTGACCTCTACGCTGTTTGACTACTTGCTGGGATGATCATCTGTGCGCACTGCAATTATGCGGGTTGCACAAAGTAATGTTTCGCCAGGTTTGAAGCTATCAAACTGATACCTATATTCCCCGTTTTAACTCTCATTTTTGGCTGGAGCATAGCTTGTAGCTTTGTTGGAATCAAGAAGAGACCAGGAAAGCCTGTAACTTGCTGCCCAATCAAAAATGAAAGTCAAAACAGGCGCGTGGAGGGTTTTGACCTTAAAGCGACCTTTCCCGCTTTGTCCTACTTGCTATGATTGACCTGTATCTTGTTGTCAGCCAGAGTGTTTTGAGCTCAAGCGGTCGTTTTTGGGTTAAAACATGGACAGCGTTACGGAAGGGGTGGCTCAACCTGGGTAAACAGCATGGCCCGTGCACCGATATGCTTTTGCCAGCCCAGCCTACCCCATTTGTTATCATAAATCTGACGTGGGGATAGCAGGAATAAATCCTCTGATCTCCACGTCATCTCCACGACATCCTATGCAGGAAGAACCATGTAATGCTTTACAATTCTCCTGTGGGTGGCCTGGCAACCCGATATCGGGTTCAATCAAGGCTCAGCTACGTACCGCAGAAACGGCGTCCTGCGCTACTGGAGATTTTCATTGACAAAAACACCTAGCCTTAAAAGAGTGGATAATCAGTGTGCGCCCTTGGCTCAATTGGATAGAGCATCTGACTACGGATCAGAAGGTTAGGGGTTCGAGTCCCTTAGGGCGTGCCAGATTTTTCTCTTGCCAGCTTATGCTGGCTTTTTTTATTGGCATAATATGAGTAAAAAGAAAGAAAGTAGTAACCGCAAAGGAAATTTAGCCTTGCTGTACGGGATGATGTTTCGCTATTGGCCCTACATCATCGCTGGCCTGGTCACGATGGTATTATTTGCACTCTTTAGCGGAGTCAGCATCACCGTCTTGGTTCCCCTCTTTGATTATGTTTTCAATCCCAATAAACCCCCGATAGAATATCACAATACCAACGAGATTATCGCAGCTCTGAGCCAGGCCTTTAGCAGCTTTGGTGATAGCATTGGCTCTATCTGGCAGATCCGGGGCGTGGGCGATGTCAGCCCGCTGTGGGAGAATCTCAAAGAGCTAATGCTGGTCAGCGATTCTTTGTCCTTGCTATACCTGCTTTGCATCGTGATTGTGGTTCTGATCCTCCTCAAGAATCTTGCCTTTTTTGCCAACCGCAGCTTCTTTGTGATGCTGCGCGGCAAGACCATCCGGGATATGCGCAACCACATGTTTCGCCGGTATTTGGATCAATCTTTGGAGTTCTTTAGCAAAAACCAGGTGGGCGATGCCATCGTGCGCATGGTGAACGATGTGGAGATCGTCTCAAATCAGTACATTTTTGCCGTGTTCAATAGCATTCGCGATCTCAGCACCGTGGTCGTTTATATGTATATCGCGCTTTTTTTGAATGCCCGGCTTTTTGCCTACAGCATACTGGTAGTACCGATTTTAACCTTCACCATCGGCTTTTTGGGCAAGAAAATCAAGAAATATTCCAGGCGGATCCAGATTCAGATTTCGATGATGTTTAGCGTGGTGGAAGAGGTGCTGAACAGCATCAAGATCGTGAAGGCTTTTCGCCGTGAAGAGCAGGAATATCAGGCCTTTGCCAAGATCAACCGCAAACACCTGAAACAGTGGCAAAAGTCGCAGATTTACGCGGCGATGAATGTGCCCTTTTCGGAGCTGAACTCCGCCATCACGGGTGTAGTGGTAGTGATCATCGGCGGGGGAATGATCCTAAATCCTGAGATCAATTTCTCTTTGGGAGACTTTACCGCCTTCCTTTTTGCAGTGTTTTCCATGCTACATCCTTTAAAAAATATCACCCAACTTTATACTGAGATCAAGAAGGCAGGAGTCTCGCTGGACCGCATTGCCCTGGTCTTGAACCAAGAGTCCAGCATCCGTGACGAAGTAGATTCTGTGCCGAAAAAGCTGTTTGAAGACCGGATTGTCTTTGAGCACGTAGATTTTTATTACAAACCGGGAGAGTATGTCCTAAAGGACTTGAATTTGACCATCCCCAAAGGCATAAAGCTCGCCTTTGTAGGAGCTTCCGGAGGTGGCAAAACCACAGTGACGAACCTCATCAACCGCATGTATGACGTCAAAGCCGGCCGCATTCTGCTCGATGGCATCGATATCAGAAAGATCAAACTGGATGATCTGCGGAAGCTCTTTGGCGTGGTAACTCAGGACTCTGTGCTATTTACCAAAACTGTGCGGGATAATATCGCCTATGGTGCTCATAACGAGCTTACTGACGAAGAGATACGTGAATCGGCACGGATCGCCCATGCCGATGAATTTATTCAGCATTTCCCCCAGCAATACGATCAATTGCTAGATATCAAGGGTTTGAACCTTTCCGGCGGGCAAAAACAGCGCTTGTGCATCGCTCGCGCCATAGTGGGCAATCCCCCCATTTTGATCTTTGATGAAGCCACCAGCGCGCTGGATACCGAAAGCGAACGCATGGTGCAAGAGGCCATTGATGAAGCCACCAAGAACCGCACTGTAATCCTGATCGCCCACCGGCTTTCCACCATCCTGGCCGCAGATAAGATCGTGGTGCTGGAAGAGGGCAGGATCATTGATACTGGAAGCCATGAAGAGCTTTTGGGACGTTGCCAGAGATATCAAACCCTATATAACCTCCAATTCAATCAATGAAGGAGCAAATATGAAGATTAGCGGATTTTCCTTTGTACGTAATGCCGAAATACTTTATTACCCCATAGCGGAGTCCATCCGCTCCATCCTCCCCATTTGTGATGAATTCGTGATCGCAGTGGGCAAAGGCGAAGACAATGATCATACCCGCGAGATCATCGCAGCGATAAATGATCCCAAGATCCGCATTATAGATACCGTCTGGGAAGAAAAGTACTGCACCCGGGGCATGATCAATTCCTATCAGACCGATATCGCGATGAAGGCCTGCTCTGGAGATTGGCTCTTTTATGTGCAGGCGGATGAAGTGGTGCATGAAAAGTATCTGCCAGTGATCAAAGCCCGTTGTGAAGAGCTTTTGAACGACATAGAGGTTGAAGGTCTGCTCTTTAATTACACCCATTTTTGGGGAGATTATCAGCACTATCACGCTGGACATGGCTGGTACCCCTGGGAGATCCGCATCGTGCGCAATCTGCCCAAGATCCACTCTTATCAGAGCGCGCAAAGCTTCCGTTGGTTTGAGACTTACGACAATCCGCGTCAGGAAACAGGCACCCGCAAGCTGAATGTGGCCAAAGTGGACGCCTATATCTACCATTACGGTTGGGTACGCCCGCCGCATCTCATGCAGAATAAACGCCGCGCTCTGGACTCGGTGCATTGGGGCAAAGGCAAAGCAGAAAAACACTATGCCACTGCGCCATCTTACTTTGATTACGGCCCCCTTGATCGCCTGGGACGTTTTTCCGGCAGCCATCCCGCTGTGATGAGGGAGATGATCGCACGTTTTGATTGGCAGGATAAACTGCAGTCTAATGGTAAGCCCAATCCGAGCCGTGAACTACATAAACACGAAAGACTTGGCATCCGGCTGCTTTCTTTGCTGGAGAAAGTGACCGGCCCCATCGGGACCTTCAAAAACTACCAATTGCTGAAGCGCTGAAGAGTATAAAGCCATGAAGATAAGCCTGATCATTACCGTTTACAATCGCCTGAACCTGCTGGAAAAGTGCCTTGAGCTGCTTTTGCTGCAAAATCTGCTGCCGGATGAGATCATTCTCAGCGATGATGGTTCAGAGGATGATCCCCTGCCCATCCTGGAAAAGCTGCGCGCGGACTTCAAGGGCAGGGTTCACTATGTGCGACAGGAACATCAGGAATTCAGAGCTGCCCGGGTGAGGAATAATGGCGTTTCGCTCAGCACTGGTGATATTCTGGTGTTTTTGGATCAGGACATCCTCATGCCTGCGGACTATCTGAAGGTGATAGCGAAAACGCTCAAACCGGGACGCTTCCTCAGCGGATATCCGGTTCGTTTGAGCGAAGCGCAAACCGAAGAACTGCTGAAGCAGAATCTGAAGAATGTGCCGTTTAGAGAAGTTGTAAACCCAAAGCAACATCGCAAGATCATCCGACAATGGATGAAGGATTATCTGTATTACAGCCTGGAAAAGATCTCCTGGCCTTACAGCAAAGGAGTGAAACTGCGCAGCGGCGTATCTGCCATGCTGCGTAAGGATTTTGTAAAGGTGAACGGCTTTGACGAAAGCTTCGTGGGTTGGGGTAATGAAGATGACGATCTGGGTAAGAGATTAAGGGCGAGCGGCTGCAAGGGCTTTAATTTTGTACTGACCCAATTCCCGCTGCACCTGTATCATGAACCATATCACGGTCCCAAAGAGCGACGCAATAAGACTTACGCTGCCAAACGCAGATCTGTGATCAGTAAAGATTCTTACAGATGCGAAAAGGGCTTGGACAGTCCCCGGCCGGATATTCATACCGATTTGGGAGTCTAGACTGATGGAAAAGCTCTCTGTGGTAATGATCACCAAAAACGAAAGCGCCAACATCGCTGACTGCTTGCAAACCTGTGCCTGGGCAGATGAGATTATCGTGCTGGACACAGGCAGTGAAGATGATACTGTGCGCATCGCTAAAGAGCAGGGGGCACAGGTATTTAAGCTGGAGCGTTGGGCAGGTTTTGGCCTGGCAAAACAGCAGGCAGTGGATCTGGCTACAAACGATTGGATTCTCAGTATAGATGCCGATGAACGCCTCAGCAATGAACTGCAAAAGGAACTGATAGCTCTGCGTGAAAGAGATTTTGAACACAAAGCCTGGCATCTGAAACGGCGCAGCTACTATTTGGGCAAGCCAATCCGCTTTTGCGGCTGGCAGAATGACGCTCCGCTGCGGGTTTTCAACCGTACAAAAGGTGGCTTCAACGACCTTGTGGTGCACGAAGGCATCAAGGTGCAACAGAGCCATGATACCTGCCAAAATCTGATGCTCCACCTCACCTATCCTACCCTGGATAGCCATTTCCGCAAGATTCGCTTTTATGCCGAATTGGCTGATCAAAAGAAGGAATCCTCTCCAGTGGCTGCTTTAAGAGCAGCCCATAAGTTCTTCAAAATGTATATAATTAAGCTGGGTTTCCTGGATGGATGGCAGGGCTTTTTGCTCTGTAAAAACTCCGCCTGGGGCATTTGGTACAAGTACAAGCGATGAAACAGCCGGCAGTATTGCACGTCGATCCTGAACTGCAGTGGCGAGGCGGCCAACAGCAGGCCTTGTATCTGCATCTGGGCATGCTTGCCCGGGGCTACAAATCCGGCTTTATCTGCAATCCGGATTCTGAACTGGCGCAGCGGCTAAAACAGCACAATGCCGGCTATCACTGCATTCGTCACCGTTTTGAATTGGATATAGTGGCAGGGTTTCAGCTTGCTCATTATGCCAGGGCTCATGCTTACAATATCCTGCATCTGCACAGCGGTCACGCCCTTAGCTGGGGATTGCTGGCCAAGCTCTTTTACCCAAAACTAAAGCTGGTAGCCGCACGCAGGGTGGATTTTCATATCAGTAATAACTTCATCTCCCGCTGGAAATACACCGGCTCCGGGGTAAATGCCATCGTCGCTATTTCGAAAAACATCCGTAATGTGATGCTGCAGGATGGAGTACCGGAAGCCAAAATCCGGCTCATCTACAGCGGAGTGGATACGCATAAGTTTGACCATATTGTGCCCGAGCTCAACTATCGGCAACATTGGCAGATACCAGAGGAAGCCATCATCGTGGGCACTGTCGCCGCTTTTGTAGCGCACAAGGATTATCGGAACTTCTTTGCGGCCGCAGCCATAGCTCTCAAAAGCGATCCCAATCTGCACTTTGTAGCGGTGGGCGATGGCATCCAATTGCAGATCATGAAGGATCTGGCAGCAGAACTAAATATTGCCGACAAGGTCTGCTTTACCGGCTTTCAGGACAAGGTGGGCAGCCACCTCAAAGCCTTTGATATCTTCGTGATCGCCTCCAAAAAAGAAGGCTTGGGGACCTCCGTGCTGGACGCAATGAGTGTGGGGCTACCTGTGATCGGAACCCGCGCTGGAGGCATTGCTGAGATGATCGAAGATGGCAAGAGTGGCCTCTTGGTGGAAGCCAGAAACAGTGAAGCCCTGGCCAGAGCTATTCTGAAGCTTGCAGCAGATAAAGATCTGCGTAAGCACTTGGGCAGCAATGCCCTGAAACGAGTACAAGATTTCAGCAAAGAACAAATGGTGGATGACAATATCCGCCTTTATGAGGAGCTATGATCAAGCGCATTCTTATCATCCAAACCGCCTTTATCGGCGATGTGATCCTGATCACTCCTTTGATCCGGGCAGTAAAGAAACTTTATCCTAGGGCCGCCATTGATGCTTTGGTGGTACCTGGAGCAGCGGGGCTCCTCAAAAACAATCCTTATCTTAGTGAGGTGCTGAGCTACTCAAAACGGGATAGAGCGCTGCTCAGCATGGGGCATATGATCTCACTGCTCAAAGCCAAAGGCTACGACATGGCGATCTCCCCACACAGCTCTGGGCGCACGCATCTGCTGATGTACCTGGCCCGCATCCCGCAGCGCCTTGGTTTCGATCGTGGCACCATGCCTTTTTTACTTACAGCCAAAACTCCGCATCCCAGAGGGATACACAAAGCCAAGAAGAATCTCGCTCTGCTGGGGCCCATATCTAAACAAGAATTTGATCCTCAGACCGAGCTTTTCCCTTCTGCGGAGGATAAAGCCAAGATAAATGATCTACTAACTCCTCTTTATGGCCAAGAGCTGATCGCCCTGGCTCCGGGATCGGTGTGGGCTACTAAATGCTGGCCCGTGGAATACTATGCCGAACTTGCCAGGACTTTGTCTCAGAGGGGATATGGCATACTTCTGATCGGTGGGAAAGAAGACAAGCCTAAGTGCGATATCATCCAGCAAAGCTGCCCGAATGCCGTCAATTTGGCAGGCAGGACGAATCTTCTGGAAAGCGCAGCTGCGATCGCCCAATGCCAGCTCATGATCTGTAACGACAGCGGTGCTCTGCATATTGCAAACGCCATGCAAACCAGGGTGATAGCCTTTTTCGGCCCCACCGTGCAGAGCCTGGGTTACTTTCCTTTTGGGGCGGATGATAAAGTCTTTGAGACCGATTTGGATTGCCGTCCCTGCAGCTCGCATGGCCCACAAAAGTGCCCTCTGAAACACCACAATTGCATGAAACTGCTAAAGCCAGAAGCTGTCTTAGATTACATTTTGGAGCAGATTAAATGAAAGAACTTTACGTTTTAACCGGCTACGATGGCTTCATCGGGCAGACCCGCAAACCCTGGGTAAGTATTGACACCAGAGCCTTCATCACCGAACTTGAGGAAAGCGGCATCAAGGTGCATCAGCACGAGTTTCATGAAGTGGTGAACGGTCAAGTGGAGATCCGCAACAGTTTGGTCTTTTATAGCTTTAGCCACAGGCTGAACCTGCAACACTACATTCGGGATTGTCTGCTGCATCTACTGGCCTTGGGAAAATACACTGATCCCCTCCTTTGAGCTTTTCTCTTGTCACGAAAACAAAGGCTGGCAGGAGCTGCTCAAACGCCAATTAGGCATCAAAAGCCTGGAATGCCAGTATTTTAGCAGCACACGAGAGCTGGATCCAGCAAAGCTGGGGTTCCCCTTGGTCTTCAAAACCCTGAGTGGCTCAAATAGCACCGGAGTGGCCCTGGTAAATTCAATCTCTGCTATAGAGCATGAATTACACAAACACCTGAGAACTACCAGTCTGCTGCAAAAGCTCGATTTCTGGCGCCGCAGGCATCTGAGAAAGCACAAACAGTTCCCCGGCTACCCCGACTACGACCTCAACAAGGACGCCCTTGCCTATCAGGATTACATGAGCCTTGAGCTGCCCTTTGTGCTGCAAGAGTACATCCCAGGGCTGAGCTATGACTACAGAGTTATCATCTTGGGCGAGAAGTACTTCATCAGCAAACGCCACACCAAGGCAGGGGATTTCAGAGCCAGTGGAGCCAAGCTCTTTGATTTTGACATTAAAGATCCGGCTGCTGTATTGAACAAAGCCAAATCTCTCTATGAGCTGTTTAATGCACCCTTTCTCTCCGTGGATCTGGGTGAAAATGCAGCAGGCGAACTTTTTCTCTTTGAATATCAAGCCGCCCATTTTGGCATCAACGCAATCGTACGAGGCAAGGGCTATTACACCCACGAGAATCAAAACTGGCTCTTCCATCAGGAAAAGCAAGCCTTTGAGAAATACCTGGCTCAGGGACTCATCCACTATCTGGAGCCCTAATGGTGCTTTCCTACTACCTGCTGAAACCCTTTTACTCCCTCACCTGGAGAGTGTTGAATCTCTTTCAAAAGAGACGGGAAACCCTCTTTTATTGTCATACCCCTGTGGATATGGAGAATTGGCTGCCCGTGCAGAAATACCTCAAACCGCTAAGAGTGGTAACCGATAAAGCTAGCACCTACAAAGCTTTGAAGCAGAGCGGAATCAAAGTCAGCAGACTGCCAGCCTTCCCCAAAGCGGTGATCATGTGCAGAGTCGCCTCCCACAAATTCCCTTCCCGGAAAGTAACAAAGATCGGCATGACCCACGGTGCCTACCATTTCAAACGCATGACCTCCGCTCAGAACTTCCGGCCCTTCAGCCTCTTTCTTTTTACCAGCCAGCGTGATTTGGCAAAAGCGAAGAATATCGGGGTCAAAATAGGCAAGGTAGGCGGATTCCCCAAACTTGATCCCTATCTCCCTGTCAAACATACTGCTGCTGAAGATCTTGCGCATAGGAAAGCACGGATTCTCTTTACCGCAACTTACGACCAAAGCGGCATGAGCGCCATCCAGCAGTGGCTGCCACATCTGCCCGAACTCACTGATTATTATGATGTTTATGTAAGTGTGCATCCTTGGATGAGTAAAGTTTATATCGATGCCTTGAAAGCTATGCCGAAGGTGCACTATATCCTGGGCAGCCCTCTCCCCTACCTCCACAAGGCCGATCTCTGTGTGGTGGATACCTCTTCGATCATTGCAGAATGCACTGCTTTGGGCAAGCCTCTGATCAGTTGGATCTTGCCAGATTCTCCCCGGATGGTACCTGAAATCACTGAAATCCTGGCCAAAATCAGCATTAGGATCAAAGACTTTTCTGAACTTAGACCTGCCATCGAAAAGATCCTCACCGAACCGGGGATATTCGGCTCGGAACGTGCCTGGGCAAATGCCATATTCTTTGATGCTCTGGATGGCAAAGCAGGGCTGCGAACTGCACAAGCAATAACCAAACTCTTACCGGAGCTAAAATTATGAAGATCTGCGACGCTCATTGCCATCTGGCTAATCTGGCCGAGATCATGCCCCTTCCAGCTCTTTTGGAGGAAGCGGCAGAGCGGGGTATCACTCACTTTCTCTCCTCTGCTTTGCGCAAGAGTGATCTTAGCTATTATAAAGAGCTTACTGATGACACCCAAAACAAGGTGCTCTATAGTGCTGGCATCCATCCCTTTTTCGAAGCTTGCGATCTTGAATATGCCGATTTAGAAGAATTATGTCAGCGGAATCTTATCTGGGCCATCGGGGAAATCGGTTTGGATCGTGGAAACCCTGAATACGCTGTGATGGAGGATATCTTTGTGCGCCAATTGGATCTGGCCATGGATTACCGCCTGCCTGTGGTGCTGCACATTGTGGGATATCAGCAGCAGGCTTTTGACATCCTGCGCTCCTACCCCATCAAGTATCTCATCCACGGCTATGCTGGTTCGTTGCAAGCTTTTAACACATTCACACGTCTGGATAGTTACTTCACCATCTCCGAGCGCATCCTCAAAGAGGATAAACACGATCTGCTCAAGGCCATGCTCAAAAGCAAACGTTTCCTGTTTGAATCCGACATTACCCAATACTATGTGAAAGAGGGAGAGGCAAATCCGCTCCTCAGGGTAAAAGCTGTGCTGGAAGAAGTTGCAGAGCTCTACCGCATCGATCCTACGGCTCTGATCAGCATCCAGGCTGCAAACTACCAAGCACTCACTGGAAACGCTTTATGACCGATTTTTCCCGTACTGAAACCTTAATCGGCAGCGATGCCCTTGAGAGGTTAAAAGGCACCACAGTCTGCATTGCCGGACTGGGTGGAGTGGGCTCTTATGCAGTGGAAGCCCTGGCACGCGCTGGCGTTGGCAAATTTATTTTGATCGATTTTGACACCATCGGCCCCACTAATCTCAACCGCCAGCTTCTGGCTACGCTGGACACTATAGGAGAGCAGAAGACCGAGCTCATGAAAGCGCGCATTTTGCAGATCAATAAAGATGCCAAGATCGTCACCCATCAGGTGTTTCTGGACAGTGAAAACAGGGCTGAACTAACTGCTGGGGCAGACTATATCATCGATGCTATCGATAGCCTGGGCCCCAAGATTGGGCTTTTGGAAGACCTGGCCAAAAGAGGCGCCAGGTTCATCTCTGTGATGGGCGCTGGAAACAGGCTGGATCCCACTCTGATACATCTGGATAAAATCTCGAAAAGCTATAATTGTCCCCTGGCCCGCAGGGTGCGTAAGTTTCTGCGCCGCAGAGGTGTGAAGCTGGATTTCCCCTGTGTGTATTCTTCGGAGCTCGCTTTGGTGCCAGATGAAGAGATTCCCAGCGACGAAGAGCTGATCATCGAGCGGGGCAGAAAGCGGCAAATCATCGGTTCCATCAGCTATATGCCTGCGATTATGGGCATGATGGCAGCGAGCTGGGTGATCAATAGCGTGGTCAAGGGTGAAGGGTGAAGGATTGGATGCGTCCCGCGTCCAGCAAAGGCCGGAGGCCTTGAAAGAAGAGAAGTACCTGATAATAATGGAGCACGCTTTGTGCTCTGCAGGCGAGACGCCTGCAATCCAGTAGCTTCTTATCCGTGTAAATCCGTATGATCCGTAAAATCCGTGTGACTATTCTTTTGTTTGGTACACGCACCAGCTGAAGCTGATGCGACGGCCGGATGAATCCAGCGTTACACCATTTCTATCGCTTTTTTAGGGCATTTGGGCACGCACTGTGCGCAGCCGATACACTTGCTCTTATCTACAGTGTGTAGTTTCTTGATTTCTCCACTGATGGCATCCACAGGGCATACTTTGGCACAGATGGTGCAGCCGATGCAGCTTTCGGGATCTATTTCAGCTTTCTGGCGGCTGCCAACCAAGAGATCCAAGACGGCTTTGGTGGGGCAAACAGTGGCGCACAAGCCACAATTGATACACTTATCATAATCAATATGAGCGAGATTGTTTTCAATGGTGATAGCGTCCACAGGGCATATCTTAGTGCAGAGTCCGCAGCCGATGCAAGGGTGATTGCTGCCGCAGACTGCTCTGGCATCGCCACCTATATCTTGGGATGAGCATTTGACATAGACATTGCGGTTCAGCGGCACCAGGTCAATCAGTTCGCGTGGGCAGGCTCTCACACAGGCTCCGCAGGCGGTGCATTTTTCAAAATCTATCCGGCGCATACCATTGCTATCAATATATATAGCATCAAAGGGACAAGCTCTGAAGCAGTCATTGAGCCCCAGGCATCCCCAGGAACAGGCGTTGGGGCCTCCGGCCAGGCTATTTGCCGATCTGCAAGTTTGGACGCCGTCGTAACTGTACTTCCAGTTTGTGTTTTCATAACCGCCGCTGGAGCAATGAATCACAGCCACTTTTCGGTCCATGGCACCGGCTTCCATGCCCATGATTTGCGCGATTTGAGCGGCAACATCCGGGCCTCCGGGAGCACATTTGTTGACGGCTTCGCCACCATGCACGATCTGAGCAGCATAGCCAGCGCAACCGGCCTTACCGCAAGCACCGCAATTGGCACCGGGCAGTACGCAGATGATTTCTTCCACACGGGGGTCGATCTTGACTTCAAAGAGTTTGGAGGCCACGGCCAAGATGAGGCCAAAGATGAGTCCTAAGGCTCCGATAATCAAGACCGGCAGGCCGATCGTGTTTAACATAGAGGTGGTTTCAAGCAGTGTAAATATCATCATCATCCTCCCTTAAATCTTCCAGCCCATGAAGCCGTAAAAGGCCAAAGCCATGATTCCGGCAAGGATGAGGGCGATGGGCATACCCTGCATGCTTTTGGGAATTTCCGATTTCTCCAGGCGCATCCTGATTCCGGCCATAGCCAGTAGCACCACGGTAAAACCCACTCCGCTAAAGAAGCCATTGAGCACGCTATCCAGGAAGTTATAGGCGGTCACACCATCCGGTCTGAAAGCTGTGGTATTCAAGATCGCCACACCCAAAACCGCACAGTTTGTGGTGATCAACGGCAAAAACACTCCCAAGGAATTGTACAAGGCGGGGGCATTCTTTTGGATGACCATCTCCACAAACTGCACCAGGGCAGCGATGGTGAGGATGAAGGTAATTGTCTGCAAATACAGTATATCATAGCGGATGAGCAGGTACTTGTTGATCAGAAAAGTAAAGGCACTGGCCAGGGTCATCACAAAGATTACCGCCAGGCCCATACCGAGGGCAGAATCCAATTTCTTGGAGACACCCAGGTAGGGGCAGAGGCCCAGAAAACGTGCGAGCACAAAGTTTTGGATGAAGATGGCGGTCATCGCCATCACGAAGATTTGGCCTAAGTATCCCATTATTTCTTCTCCTTGAGCATATTCATCAGGGCCATCAAAAAGCCCAGGGTGATAAACGCACCGGGAGCGAGGATGGCGATGAGTGCCGGATCGTAAGTGAGAGGTGTGACTCTCATGCCCAACCAGGTTCCAGCGCCAATAATCTCACGTACGGTGGCCACCAGGCTGAGAGAGAGGGTAAAGCCCAGTCCCATGCCTATGCCATCAGCGATGCTCATGATCACGTTGTTTTTACTGGCAAAGGCTTCCGCACGTCCCAGGATGATGCAATTCACCACAATCAAGGGAATAAACAGTCCCAGACTCTTATGTAAAGCTGGCACGTAGGCTGCCATCACCATATCCACAACGGACACGAAGGCAGCAATCACCACCACATAAACCGGAATGCGGATCTTGGAGGGAGTGATATCCTTGATCAGCGAAATGATGGCATTGGAGCAGATCAGCACGAAGGTGGCGGCAAAGCCCATGCCCAGGGCGTTAATCACAGATGTGGTTACCGCCAGGGTGGGACACATGCCCAAAACGATCACGAAAGTGGGATTTTCTTTGATCAGACCACGGCTTAATTGTTTGATAAAACTCACTGTTCACCTCCCTGTTCAGGTTCATCTTGCACATCGATGATGCCTTCCCGGAGCGAGTTTGCAATGCAGCGGGAAGTGATCGTGGCACCAGAGAGGGCAACCACCACTCCACCGTCTTTATTCACATAGATATCTTCGACAGCCAGGCCAGCGAATTGATTTGTGAAAGCGGGTAAAGTGCAATTTGCGCCTAAGCCGGGAGTTTCGCCCTGATCCACAATTCTTATGCCCAAAACCTTAAATCCACTATCCACACCCACCATGGTCTGGACCGTGCTGGAGTAGCCAAGATCTGCTGCGATAAAGGTATAGCCCAGGATTTCAGCAGTTTCAGGATCCTTTGCCACAAAATAAGTAAGGCCTTGATCGCTCTCTTTTTCTTCAAATTCTGCATTCGGAATCAGAGCCTCGCGAGCCTGTTTCTCCTCTGTAGCTTTACGTTGAGCGATCACAGGCGCGGTGAGGGAATTCACATAGGCGAGGATCCCTGTGGCCACCACGCAGAAGATAAACAGGATGAGGCCAAGTTTGAGATAATATTTCATTTCTTTACCTTCCCAAAGGCTTTGGGCCTGGTGAGCATATCGATCAGAGGAGTCATCACATTCATGAAGAGAATGCTGTAACTCACGCCTTCCGGATAGCCGCCCACAAGGCGAATAATGATGGTGAGGAGGCCGCAGCCGATGCCAAAGATGATTCGCCCATTCTTGGTGAGCGGAGTAGTGGTATAATCCGTCGCCATAAAGAAAGCGCCCAGCATCAGGCCTCCAGAGAAGATGTGGAAGAAGGGCAGCATTATCGAGATTTCAGAACCGGGAATCCCGCCAAAGATAAAGCTGAGCACGAAGACAGTGCCGATGAAAAAGAGCGGAATACGCCATTCAATAATATTCCTATAGAGCAGGTAAGCTGCTCCCAAAAGCAGAGCAAAAGCGGAAACTTCACCGATGCAGCCACCGATATTGCCCCAAAACAGGCTTTTCAAGGTCTCCATCTCGGTGAGGCTGCTGAAGATTCTACCGCTGAGATTGAGGCCTCCAGCCTGAGCGTTGATATCGGCCACAAAGCTGCTGTCTCTCAGGGTTTGAGCGACCTTCAGGGGGGTGGCTGAGGTTACCAATTCATAGGCTTTGGGTGACAAGGTCTGCAAGTCTGTGGCAATGCGGGTAAGATCATTGAGTCCACTGAGGGCAGAATTCTTTGCCGCAATCCAGCCTCCGGTCATGTGAGTAGGCCAGCTTGCCATCAGGAAGACACGGCCTACGATCGCAGGATTCACAGGGTTGTTGCCCAGGCCACCAAAGACCTGTTTGCCTATCGTGATGGCAAATGCAGCGCCCACGATAGGTAGCCAGAACGGTGCTCCGGCATGGATATTGAAAGCCAACAGCAAACCTGTGAGAAAAGCGGAACCATCGTGTACAGTGATGGGCACTTTGCGCATTTTTTGAATGAGCGCTTCACAGACCACAGCGGTCACAGCTCCGGTGAGGCTGAGCAAAAGAGCCCGGATGCCCCAATAGTAGGTGGCAAAAATAAGGGCCGGAACCAGTGCGAGCACCACGTTCCACATCACGTTTTTCACGGTGCTTTTGTCATGAACGTGAGGCGCGGCAGAAACTGTAAGATTATCTTTGATATTCATAGCTATTTCTTCCTCTGAGCTTCGGCATAGCGGATCTTTCCTGTATCTATCCACTGCACCAGACGAATCTGAGCGGGGCAGACATAGGCGCAACTTCCGCATTTGATGCAGTCGTTGAGTCCCGCTTTTACTGCCATATCCAGATCGTTGTATTTCACGGCAGTGGCGATCATGGAGGGCATCAGGTTCATGGGGCAGATATCCACGCAGCGCGCACAGCGCAGGCAGGTATGTTCCTGCATGGATTTGGCTGCCTTTTCATCGAATAAGACCAGGCCACTGCTGCCTTTGGTTATCGCTGCATCCAGAGCTGGCAGGGCAAAACCCATCATGGGTCCACCGGAAATTGCTTTGCCGATGGGGGCAGAAACTCCGCCACAGTGTTCCAAGAGATCGCTATAGAGAGTTCCAATGGGGGCCAACAGATTCATGGGTTTGTTTACGATGGATCCGGTAACCGAGATCACGCGCTCGATGAGTGGCTTTTGATAGCGCACCGCTTCATAGATAGCCACTGCTGTGGCCACGTTTTGCACTACCACACCTACGGCCATAGGCAGACCACCAGCGGGAACCTTGCGTCCTGTGGCCGCATAGATGAGCTGCTTTTCTGCGCCTTGGGGATATTGCATTTTGAGGGGCACCACTTCAAGGTCTTTCTGGTTGGCAACCAGCTTTTGCAGCAGTTCAATGGCGTCTGGCTTATTGGCTTCGATGCCGATCACGCCTTTTTTTGCACCCACGATCTTCATAAGAAGCCGGAGCCCGTGCAGGATATCTTCCGCGCGTTCCAAAAGCAGACGGTAATCACTGGTCAAAAACGGTTCGCATTCCACTCCGTTCAGAACTATTGTATCTATAGGCTTATCTGCAGGTGGAGAAAGCTTGACGTGAGTGGGAAAACCAGCTCCGCCCATCCCGCAAACGCCGGCGGCGGAAACTCTTTCTTTGAGCGCACTTATTTCCAGGCTCATATAGTCTGGATTATCTGGCATATCCACGCTTTGATTCTGCCCATCGGAGGTGATTTCGATGCCCATGGACATGATGCCGGTAGGGTGCAAAAACTTGCCGATTTTAGTGACTGTACCGCTGATCGAGGCATGCTGGGTCAGCGAGACAAAGCCTGCGGGAACAGCGACCACTTGCCCTCTTAGCACAGTGTCCCCCACTTTTACAGTGGGACTGGAGACTGCTCCTATATGTTGTGAAAGATGTATAATCACCCGCTGGGGGGTGGGTAAAGCGCTAATGGGTGCTGAGGCGGAATAATGCTTTTCATCGTGAGGGTGAATCCCCCCAGGAAAGGACTTCAATCGCATTGACTCTCCCACGGCTTTGCTTGTCAAAGCCCGATATCTATTTTTGTTTACCAATATTCTGAGTTCAGTGGATTAGGCAAGGTATTTCTTTGCTTTTTGATAATCCTTACCCTGTAAAACCCCTGTCTGAACGCCATTTACAGAAAACCTTAATAAAGGATGGATTTGATGAGGAGCGGGATCAAAAGCTCATGCTGGCCAATGAAGTAATAGCCCTTGCCACCTGTTTCAACTGGGCGCTCAACCACATTCACGCGGGCCCGGTAATGCTGATTCATATCGAAAACAGCCGTGCTGAAATTCTTCACGCTACCGGTGATATTTCTGGCCACAGTGAGCGCTTTGAGAAATACTTCCGGCAGGATCACCGCCGAACCAAAATTCAGGTAGATGCCGCCATCATCCAGATGCGTCACCTGCTGGCAAAGAATCCGAAAGTCGCGCAGGGAGCAATCCCCGATGGCTTTACCATCTGCAGAGGGGGACTGATGAATGATATCTGTGCCCAGAGCCACATGCACGGTGAGCGGGATGCCGTATTCATAGGCTTTGCCCAAAACTGAGAGCTCGGCATTAGGAGCGCTGGAGCTGATGGTTTTACCCACCGCTTCACCCAGTCCCAAGCCTTGTTTGCTGCCTTCGGTGATACAGGTATTGAGCCCATGCGAGGTCTCAAAAGCCATGCCAAATGAACCATCCGCCAGGGCTTTGGAGACGTCCTCGGAGGTCTGACCAAAGAAAGCGATCTCATAATCATGCACGATCACGGAGCCATTTACTGCAATAGCAGACACATATCCGGCTTCCATGAGTTCGATAATCAGAGGCGCTAGGCCGCATTTGATCACATGTCCACCCATACCGATGATGATGGCTTTGCCTCTTTCTTTGGCCAGCCTGATCGCCCCAGTCAGCTCCTTTAAGTCTTTGGCGCTGAGGATCTCGGGCAGAGCGTCTAAAAAGCCAGCCAGCTCCACCTTCCCTTTTTTGGCAAAGAGGGAGCTATCTATTATGCTTTCCCGTGCCGAGATCGAATAAGTCTTTATCTTACTTAGATTTATCTCTTCGTATTTGCTCACGGTAACGCTCCTCTTCGCTGAATATGCAGCCACAGTATTGCTGACGATACATACCCGCAGCCTTTGATAAGCGGATGCCTTCCTGCCACAATGCACGCCAATCTTCATAGAAGAAGCCTACTTTATATTTTTCCGCCATCTCTTTGCTGAAAGCGATGATATCATCATGCTTTTGATAGCGGCTATAGAGCAAGGTGCTGCTGAAGGCATCGAATCCACCTTCAGCAGCAGCTTTTGCAGTACCTTCAATGCGGGTGCGATAGCAATATTCACATCTTGCTGAAATATCGGATAGGGTGCTATTCAGAAACTCCACCAAAGCATATTGATTCTGCTCGATCAGCTCAAAGCCTTCCGTTTGCGAGTAATCACGCAAGACATCCCGCCGCTTTTGATATTCCAAAAGGGGATGGATATTGGGATTGAACCAAAAGGCAGAGATCTCATAGCCCGCTTCTTTGAGTTTCTGATAGGGCGCGATCAGGCAGGGCGCACAACAGGTATGGATCAGCAGTTTAGCCACGATCGTAATGCTTCATATCATCTGGCAAGACTATGGAAAACTCCACCAAACCTGCCACTTTGCCATCTATATACCAAGGCTGTTGATGGATTAGCTTCTTCTGGCCATTTTTGCTGATGGTATAGGTATTGGGCTCGCCTGAGGCCAGCATGGCCTTGATCATCTCGCAGCTACGGGGCCGATGGTGCTCGAAGAGGCTGGTTCCGATCAGCGCTTTCCCACCTTGTTTACTGAATGTCTCCGCCGCTTTGTCGTTCATTTCCAACAAGATAGCGTCCTTATTACAGACCGTGATGGCCACAGGCAATTCTTTTACCCAATCTTTCATTCTTTAGAATTCCTTGAGGATGTTGGCAGCAACGATCGAGCGTTGAATTTGATTGGTTCCTTCGTAAATCTGCAATATCTTGGCATCACGCATCATTTTTTCCACGGGATATTCCTTCATGTAGCCGTAGCCGCCCAGAATCTGGACCGCATCGGTGGTAACTTTCATGGCCATATCCGAGGCAAAGTATTTGCACATAGCGCTTTCTTTGGCATAACGTTTGCTTCCGGCATCCACCATCCTGGCAGTTTGGAAGACCAGCGCGCGGGCTGCTTCGATCTCAGTGGCCATATCGGCCAGCATGAATTGGATGGCTTGAAAACTGGCGATGGGTTTGCCAAATTGATGACGTTCTTTGGCATAGCGCACCGAGGCTTCAAAAGCTCCTCTGGCAATGCCCACAGCCTGTGAACCCACCATGGGGCGGGATTTGTCAAAGACCTTCATGGCAGTGATAAAACCTGTGCCTTCGCGGCCAATAAGATTTTCTGCGGGCACTATGCAATCTTCAAAGATCAATTCTCTGGTGGCACTGGCGCGGATGCCCATCTTGTTTTCTTTTTTCCCGAAAGAGAACCCGGGAGTACCTTTTTCCACCAGGAAACAGGAGCAGCCACGGGGACCTTTGCTCTTGTCTGTCATGGCAAATACGGTATAGATACCGGCTTCTCCGCCATTGGTGATCCACTGTTTGGTACCATTGAGCACGTAGTGATCGCCTTCTTTGCGGGCTGTGGTTTCGATGGCTCCGGCATCACTACCGGCGTTTGCCTCTGTAAGTGCAAAGGCGGCAAGCTGTTCACCTGAAGCGATCATGGGCAGATATTTCCTTTTTTGCTCTTCTGAGCCGGCAATCAAAATGGGATACATACCCAGTCCGGTGGCACCAAAAGCCAGAGCGATACCTGCATCCACAGCGCAAAGCTCTTCCGTAACCACCACCAAATCCACCACCTTACCGCTGATGCCATCATATTCTTCCGGAATGAGAATGGCAAAAAGGTCACTTTGGCGCATCACATCCACGATGTCCCAGGGGAAAATCCCTTCCTGATCATAATGTTCAGAGAGGGGTTTCATTTTTTCATTGGCGATTCTGCGTGCCAGTTCCTGCATTTCAAGTTGGTCTTCTGTCAAAAAGTAATCCATTTTATCTCCTGTTTTATATATACTTACCAGATGAGGATCATCCATAAATTCTGGCTTATATGTCAAGTGTAAAGTGAATTGGGCTCATCCCTATTCTCTGTTTTGGGGTAGAGTGCGGATGGTTTGGATTGGGCGGATTAGATGGATTAAAGAGCTTTTAGGTTTTCAAATTATGGTGGTTTTAAGACTTTTTTACTTGGATTTCTGACTTTCGTCTTTAGGTATAAAATGATAGACTTTTAGGCTGACATATGCTCCTGTCTGGACTATCATACCCCATTTGTTGCGGTGCAGATGACGTGGAGATATCGTGGAATAAATCCTCCTATCTCCACGTCATCTCCACCATAAGTTATAATGGTAGGTCGCTGCAAGTCATGAGAGGCGTGGGCTGAAGGAAAGATCAAAGAAGATACTCGGCATAAGCCTGAGCTCTATCTGATTTGGGTAATCCTAAGCTTTGTTGCCCACACCAGCTTACATTTTCTATTGACTAATTTACCCTCTTATATAAAATGCCTTGCAAACTAATAATAAACAAAACAAGGGAGAACCAATGGCTTACAACAAGATTAAAACTGATCTGCAAGACCTCTTTGCAGAGCTGAAAGAACAAGGGCTTTATAAGAACGAACGCATTCTCACCACTCCACAGGGTGCTGAGATTGGGGTGAGCGGTGGCATTAAAGCGCTCAATTTCTGTGCTAACAATTACTTGGGACTGAGCAACCATCCTGAGGTGATCAAGGCTTCCCAAAAGATCATGGACGAATGGGGCTATGGCCTCTCCTCAGTACGCTTTATCTGCGGTACTCAGCAGATTCACAAAGACCTGGAAAAGGCTATGTCAGACTTTCTGGGCACCGAAGATACTATCCTCTATGCCGCTTGCTTCGATGCCAATGCCGGAGTATTTGAGCCGCTTTTGGGCGAAGACAGCGCGCTGATCTCAGACGAACTGAACCACGCTTCCATCATCGATGGCGTAAGACTGTGCAAAGCCAAACGCTATCGCTACAAACACTCCAACATGGAAGAGCTGGAAACTGCCCTGAAAGATTCCAAAGATATGAAATATCGCCTGATCGTCACAGATGGCGTATTCTCTATGGATGGCGACATGGCCAAGCTGGATGAGATCTGCGATCTGGCTGATAAATATGACGCTTTGGTAATGGTGGACGATAGCCATGCCACAGGTTACATCGGCAAAACCGGACGAGGCACCCCTGAATATTACGGTTTGACCGACAGAGTGGATATCATCACCACCACCTTTGGCAAAGCCATGGGCGGCGGAAATGGTGGATGCACCAGCGGCCGCAAGGAAATCATTGAGCTTCTGCGTCAGCGCAGCCGTCCCTACCTCTTTTCAAACACCCTGGCCCCCGCCATCGTGGGTGCTTCCCTGAAAGTTATCGAAATGCTTAGCAAATCCACCGAGCTTCACGACAAGGTTTGGGACAATTCAAAATACTTCCGCAGCAAGATGGAAGAAGCCGGTTTTGACATAGTTCCCGGTAATACAGCGATCGTGCCCGTGATGCTTTACGACGCTCCTCTGGCCATCAAGATGGCGGATATGCTGCTCAAAGAAGGCGTTTACGTGATCGGATTCGTCTTCCCAGTAGTGCCCAAGGGCAAAGCCAGAATCCGCGTGCAACTCTCTGCCGCGCACTCTCGTGCAGATCTCGATAAGGCTATCGCAGCCTTCATCAAGATCGGCAAAGAACTCGAATTAATTAAATAAAATAGTAAAATGCGTAAAGGGGTGATATTCTTGGTGCCGGTTCCGATCGGAAATCTGGGGGATATCACCCTACGCGCAATTGACACTCTGAAATCCGTGAGCCTCATCGCTTGTGAGGACACCCGTAAAACCGCCTTCCTGCTGAAGCATTACGAGATTCCCACGCCCAAGCTGCTGAGTTTTCATAAGTTCAACGAACGCAGCCGCGAAGAGCAGCTCTTTGCCCATCTGGAGGCAGGGGAAGACCTGGTGGTGGTATCGGACGCAGGTTCGCCCGCGATTTCGGACCCGGCCCAGACCCTGGTATATGAGGCCATCAAGCGAGGCATCGAGGTGCAAGCTCTGCCCGGAGCTACGGCCTTGATTCCCGCGTTTTCGGTATCGGGATTTCCCAGCACTGCCTTTCAATTCCTGGGCTTTCTCCCCGCCAAGGCCAAAGACCGTGACGAAGCGCTAAAACAGATCCGAGAGTACATCTATCCCACGATAATCTATGAAAGTGTGCATCATCTCAAAGCCACGCTCGCAGAGCTGGACGCAGCGCTTTCTCCCCGGAAGATCGCCATTGTGCGTGAGATCTCAAAACTATATGAAGAGTGCATCCGCGGTACAATCTCAGAAATACTCGAAGATTACGACATCACAGAAAAAGGTGAATTTGTAATCGTGATCGAGGGAGCCCCGGAAATCCAAAGCAGCTTTCCAGACGAAACTGCCTTTCAGCTTTTGGAAACACACAAGCATTTGAAAAGCAAGGAACTTGCCACCATCATCAGCGAAATTAGCAAGATCGGGAAAAATGAGGCTTATGCCTTCGTGCTGGAGTACAGAAAGTGAGCTGCCCCTTTTTACTTTTCGATTTCGATGGCACCCTGGCGGATTCCATCAATATGGGTTTGAGAATTGCCAACAATCTGGCTCCCGAATTTGGTATCGAGCCCCTCAGCGAAGAGCAATTTGCCCAAGCACGCACAATGAGCATTCCCAAAGCTTTGAAGCTGTACAAAATCCCTTTATACAAAGTGCCCAAGGCCATTAGCCTGGCTTTGGCGGAATATCGCCACGTTATTCATGAATTGGAGCCCTTTGCCGGCATTCCTGAAATGCTGAAAGAGCTGAAAGATCTGGGCTGCCATATGGCTCTGCTTACTTCCAATACCGGCGAAAACGTCAATCACTTTTTGGATAACCATGAGCTGCACTATTTTGATTGGATCGAAGGCACTTCCGGCATCCTGAAAAAGCATGGCAGCATCCGCAGACAGATCAAGAAACACAAATTGGACAAGAAAAATGTGATCTATGTGGGTGATGAAATCAGAGACATTGCCGCGGCAAAAAAGAGCGGTATTCGCGTGATTTCAGTGAGCTGGGGCTTCCATGGCGCCGAACTGCTCAGCAGTAAAGATCCTGATTATTTAGTGAAAAAACCGCAGGAGATCGTTGAACTGATCAAGTCTCTGGCGATAGCCAGAAAGGCGAAGTTTAGGAAGAAGAAGGGCTTGGGTTAGTTACGAGTTACAAGTTACGAGTTACGAGTTACAAGTTACGAGTTACGAGTTACAAGTTACGAGTTACGAGTTACAAGTTACCGGTTGCAGTGCTGGATTGGATACGTCTCGTGTCCAGTGAAACTTACGAGTTTTCAGGTTTTCAAGTTAGGGCAGATTCGTGGCTCTTTGTCAATGGAATTTTAAAGTGCACCACTTTTGGAAGTTTAAACTGCACCACTATTTTCAACCTTTAAAGTTCTCTGACGGTGCTTTGGAGCGTAGCGGAAAAGCGCCGTCAGAAAACTTTTCGCTC
>JAJBAY010000032.1 GCA_020532515.1 Candidatus Cloacimonadota bacterium
TTCTCTTACAGTCGTTTATGAATATGTAGTTTTCATAATACTTGTCTTTTAATGCCGAGAAATAGGCCGAAAATACCTGTTTTTGCCCTGGGGGTGGTAAAGTCGGGTTAAGGTTTTAGCGTAGCGCAAGACGCCGTTCTTGCAGAAGTCCCAAGCCCTCCTCTTCGGTGCCCTCGGTGTTCTCGGTGGTAAAAAGGAATCTCTTCAACTTTTCAGTGCAAAAGCCAGTGTCTCAAATGCTCCCGCAGTTCATTCACGGAGCTGCTGTGATTGATCTTTTCCCTCAGCTCTTTGCTGCCGGGCATGCCTTTGGCGTAGTGACAGAGCTGAGAGCGCATCTCCCGCACCACCACATACTCTTCTTTGTAGAGCAGGGCGTAATCGAGGTGCTTGAGGGAGGTGCTCAGGATTTTATCTTTGGTGACGGGCTGATAGTAGCCTTCCGTGAGATACTGCTTGATCTGGGAAAAAAGCCAGGGGCGTCCCAAAGCGCCACGGCCGATCATAAGTGCATCACAAGAGGTTTCTTTCAGCATTTGGGCAGCAGTCTCGGGGCTATCGATATCGCCATTGCCGATCAGGGGAATGCTGAGAGCCTCTTTCAGCTTTTGGATATGTTCCCAATTGCTCTGGCCGGAAAAGACCTGCGAGGTGGTGCGCGCATGCAGACAGAGGATATCGGCACCGGCATCCTGCATTCTCAGACCAAAATCCAGGTAATTCAGGTTGTTCAGGTCCCATCCGCTGCGGAATTTCACCGTGAGGGTCGTGGCGTTTTCTATCGCCTTCTTCACTTCTCGTACGATCTCTGCAGCCCGCAGAGGGTCTTTCATCAGGGCCGAACCGGCTCCTCGTTTGACCACTTTCCTCACCGGACAGCCCATATTGATATCGATAAAATCCGGTTTGAAGGGCAGCAGAGCGACAGCGGCTTTGGCCAGAATCAAAGGATCCGAACCAAAGATTTGCACGCCATAGGGACGCTCTTTTTCTGAAAAACTCACATAGCTTTGAGTCTTGTCCTGATCCCGGATGAGGCCATCCGCGCTTACCATTTCGCTAACCAGATAGTCCACTCCCCAGTCTTTACAGAGCTGGCGATAGGCCTGATCGCTATAACCAGCCAGGGGAGCCAGATACAAGGGGATATTAATCAAGATAGTATAGGTTTTTTAGTAAAGGAATGTCCACTTCATCGATCTGATCTTCTTTCATATGCTTTTCAGCAAATTCCAGGTACAATCCACTTTCCAAGAAGAAATCCATCAGTTCAGGATCCAGCAGCCCGTCCTTGACCATCTTCGCCATTATTTGCAGAGCTTCCGAGAGAGTTTTATTGGTTTTATAGGGACGGTCTGCAGAGGTGAGTGCCTGGAAGATATCTGCTACGGCGATGATTCGCGAGGGCAAAGGTAATTCTGCCGCTCTCAAACCTTTAGGATAGCCGCTTCCGTTTAATGCCTCATGATGCGAAGCGGCATAGAAGGCCACGTGCTGGTATTTTTTGGGGAAGCTGAGCTGAGAGAGCATTGCCCAGGTGAGGGAGACGTGATCGCGCATGATCTCAAGCTCTTCGTTATTGAGTGTGCCGCGCCTGATGCTGAGATTCTTCCTGTCCAGCTCATCCAAAATCCGGTATTGATTGCCTTCATATTCAAAATTGATGGCAGCCAGGGCTTCCACCTTGTCCAGAGCCTCCTGCGCTACATATTCTCCCCCGAGATTAAGTTTTTGTACAAAAAGAAGTGCGTCATCCAGATAGCTGCTCAGGTCTGCAATATCTATATCCAGATGCTCTTTCACAAAACTGCGATAGTCTGTCTCACTAAGGGAAAGCTGCAGATACTTGAATAAGGTCTTCAGGTGGGCAATGCGTTCTTTGATCATATCTACTCCATCCATAATGCGCTCGAGCTTTGTGCTCTTGTCCATCACAAATTCCGGGGTGATGATCTTGCCCACATCGTGCATCCAGCCTGCCATGGAGATTTCATTCAGTTCGTTTCTGCTAAAGTTTACCTCGCTATAGGGTCCCTCTTTGGCATCACTGATCTTTGCTGCAATCATGTTGGTCAATTGCGCTACGCGGGTGATGTGGTTTGAGCTGTATTTACTTTTTTGCTCGATGGCCGTGGCAATGGCGCGCATAAATTCCATAAGGAGATTTTCCAGATTTGCGATCAGCTTGCGATTTGACAGCGCGATCGCCGCTTGGGAGGCCAGAGAGGACAGCATGGCCCTGTGCTCATCGGTAAAGACTGTCACTTCTTTATTCTCATCCAGAGGATTGATGAATTGGATCACGCCCAAAACATTGTCCTCGTGGTCTTTCAGAGGAATGGTAAGCATGGCTTCACAGCGATAATCTGAGCTGCGGTCGAAACTGACCGTACCGCTGATATCATAGCCTTCAGACTTATATACGTCATCAAAACAGAGGCCTTGCTTTCTATGATACACAGAAGTAACTATATGGGAGAGTTCGGGATTGCCCTCTGCATCGTATAGTGGCAAAGGGCTCCAATCCACAGCTCCGTGTGCTCCGCCCTGACGCATTCCCATGGTGCCGTTGTATATGACCTCAAATTCCAAGGCGGTGCCCTCGTCATTGACTTTGTAGATGGTGGCGCCATCAGCTTTGGTGAAAGCCACGCCCTCATCCAGGATCATATCAAAGATCTTGTTCAGATCTGTTTCGCTGGAAAGCGATTCCCCGATCTTGGTAAGCTGTTTGATGTGTTCCAATTGCTCTTCAGCCAAAGAAGAGATGGTTTCTACCACGAGATTAAGAGTCTTGTTTATCTGGGGATTATCGTTAAAATCGTATTTCATATTGTTCCTTAAATGCGTTTGTAAAGCATAAAATTGGGGGGATAGCCCTGCCGTCTTTGTTCCTCTTCAAACCAGGTGACGACGTGCTCGTCCAGATTGCCATGTCCTTGGATGGTATTGTCTTGCAAACATAAAAAGTGGGGGTTTTGCGCGAACTCTGCTACTATCCAAGCGGCATAATCGGTATGATCTGTAGATATCTGCACCCGGGCTTCTGGCTTCATGATGCCGGCCAAGGCAGTCAGGAAATCCTGTTGGATGAGGCGCCGGCGATGATGCCTGCGCTTGGGCCAGGGATCGGGATGCTGGATAAAGACTCCAGAGAGGCTTTCCGGGCGGAAAAGCTGCGCAATGCCCGCATCTGCCTTTTTCCTGATCAGACGGACGTTGGGATTCTGCTCTACAGAAAGCTTTTTCAAGCAGACGCGAATGCGCTTTTCACTCATCTCCATCCCGATGAAGTTCCAGCTGGGATGGCTGATGGGATATCGGGAGATAAATTCGCCTTTGCCCGAGCCGATTTCCAGATACAAATCCTGGCCATCTGCAAAGATGTCATCGGCAAAGTCTCCTTCGGCCAGCTCTTTTACAAAGAAGTCGCGATCAGCTATCATCTTCCTGAGAGTCCTGGTCCTGGCTTTTGAGCTCTGCTACATCCAGGCGCAGGATGATGAGATCTGCCATGGACATGCCAAAGCCGATAAATACATAGCTAACCAGCCCATACATAAAGGTGGCATTCCAAAAGCCTTCAGGCAACTGGATGGTGAGCAATTGATACAAAAAAGCCAGATAAACGCTGAAGATCGCGGCGCCCGCGAAGCCAAAGAGAATGGTGCGAAAGCGGAATATAGTCTTGATATAGAACACGAACTTCACGATCAAGATGGTGAGCACAGAATAGACCAGATTGACCAGAAACAGAGGCATGATGCTGATGGGGGCATTCATCACCTTCAAGGATAAGCCTGCATAGAGCATAGATGCCACTATGGCAATCAGATAATGCCACTGTCCAGCCAAATATCTGACAAACAGAGCCATCAGGCCGGTTAATAAAGCAGCGCCAAGGCTGATGTGCATCAGAGAGGGCCCCACGGGGCCGCTTTGCATCCCTGGTAGCAGGGATCCGATCCAGCTTGCCAAAACTGGCAAAATCACGATCAACAGGTACTCTATCTTAAATCTATTCATTATATTCCTCAATCTATATTTAGCTCCCGGAAACCCGAAAGATATGCTGTGTAAACACATTTTCATTGACGATATCGTCCATGTTGCAAACTTAACGCATAGCATCAATATGTCAATGATAAACATAATGAAACGGAGAAAAGTGATGTTCAGTAAATTGAAAAACCTGCGCCAGAAACTTAGTAAATCCAAATCTGGATTTATAGATAAAATCGCCGAAGCAGTCAAGCTCCGCGGGGTGGTGGATGAAGAACTCTTTGAGCAGATCGAAGAGATTTTGATCAAAAACGACACCGGTACCGAGATGGCGGAATTGATCCTGGATAGCCTCAGAGAAGAGGTGCGCGTGGATAAGATCACCGATCCTGAACTGGTGCAAATCTACCTCGTGGATATCATGCAAAACATCCTCTTCAAAGATATCCCGGATGAAAACGATTTCTTTGAGATTCCTGAGGGTGCCAAGCCTTTTGTGCTCGCCTTTGTGGGTGTGAATGGCACCGGAAAAACCACCACGATCGGCAAGGTGGCGAATGTCTTTGCCAAAGCCGGCAAGAAAGTCCTGATCGTGGCGGGCGATACCTTTCGTGCTGCCGCTATCGAGCAGATTGCCATCTGGGCAGAGCGTGCCAATGTGCAGATTTTGCGTTCGGAGGCAAACAAGGACCCCGCCTCTGTGATCTATGACGGGGTGGCCAAAGGCGTGCGCGAGCAATTTGACGTAGTCCTCATCGACACAGCCGGCCGTCAGCACACGAAAGAGCGCCTCATGAAAGAGCTGGGCAAGATAGATCGCAGCATCAAAAAAGCCTGTCCCGAGGCTCCTCATGAAACCATCCTGGTAGTGGATAGCACCACCGGGCAAAACGCCATTTCCCAAGCGCTGCACTTTGACGAAGCCATCAAGCTCACCGGCATCGCCCTGACCAAGTTTGACGGTACGGCCAAGGGCGGCATCATTTTTAATATCAAACAAAACCTGGAGATCCCGGTGCGGCTTTTGGGCATAGGCGAAAGCATTGATGATATCGAGAATTTCCATACTGTAAGATTCGTGAGAGCCTTTTTTGCGAGCGGCGAGGAAGCCGAAGCAGAGTAATGGAACTTTCCCTGGCCCAAGCCTTGGCAGAAAAGCTGCTGTCCATCCTGACCCTGGAGGATGAAGATAAGCCCAAGCTGATCTCGCAAAGACAGCTGGTGGAGCAGATCTACAAAGGGCTGCTGGCAGATGAGCAGCTGAGCTTCAGTAATCTATTTGCCCAAATGCAATATTTCCACGATCAAAACAAGACCCCTCAGCAGATCGTGGGGCAGATCAATACGCTCAGGATTCTGGCAAACAAAGCCGTGCATGATGAGGGTTTTGTTGCCTCTGAAGCCAGCGTAAGGTCTGGCGCGCTCAGCATATACTCTCTCTTAAAGCACCTCTGTGAAGGCTTTGAGCATCCCGAATTGCAAGAGCTGCTGTCTGAGGCCAGCGAGTTTCCCCAGCGCGAACATGCTAAAAAGCAGAGCTTCCTCTGCCTGATCAAAAGCTGGCAGCATTCCAAAAGCGGAGGCAGGATCAGTGGGCTGGAGCTGCAGGCCGTCACAGAAGATGGCGAAGGCGTGAACATCCTGCTCAGGGACGATCTGCGCAATCCCCAAAAAGCCAAATACAGCAGCCTCATGCCCAGCCTTTGGCAATATGCCAGTCTTTACTGTCACCAGCTTAGTGAGGTGGCCGGCAGAGCCGGTTTCTTTATCGATAACCCCCGTACTCTCGTAGTTCTGGAGCCGGATTTTCTGGTCGATGCCTCGGCGATCGCAGAGTGCATGACGGATAAGGAATCATTTCCCGAGCTATATTTATTAGGCCGGCTCTTTTCCGAAGGTAGCAATGAAAAGATGCTTTTGGGACAGATGGTAAATAGCATGTTTGACACCCTCATCCACGAGCCGGATCTGGATTATCTGGAGCTTTTTAAAAGCGGACTGCAAAGCATGTCTATCCCCATGGTGGGGATTGGTGCAAGCAGCGCAAACAGCATCTTCAAAGATATTGAAAGCACCCATCTGCCTGTGATCCAGAACTTTTGCTCCGAGATCAGCAAGCATGACCTGCTCCTGGAACCCTCCTTTCTCTGCCCGGCTTATGGGCTGCAAGGGCGCCTGGATTTGCTCTACTATCAAAAAGGAAAGTACAGCATCGTCGAGCTCAAAAGCGGCAAACCGCACCCGCATGACGTCTGGCCTTTCCAGATGTATCAGGTGGTGGCGTACAACCTCATCATCCGCAATGCCTATGGCGATGGCAACCTGGGCTCCAGCAGTATTCTCTACTCTGCCGGCCAGGATAAAGCTTTGCGTAATATCGCCAATATGCCGATGCTGGAGCAGAATCTACTGCATTGCCGCAATCGCATCGTGGGGATAATGCGGCTGCTCAGCCTGGATCCCAAGCGCTTCTTTGATTGGCTAACCTTGCAAAGTGGGGAAGCTTACAGCCCCTTTAGCAGTGAACGGCTCCAGCGCTTTAAACGCCTGCTGAAGAACCTGCGCGACTTTGAATATACCTGGTACTGTGAACAGGTGAAGCGCATCGCCCGCGAGATCTGGCAGGTGAAGATCGGCTCTGGACACTCTGAGAGCAGCTACGGTCAAAATGCCCTCTGGCACAAATCCCGCTTGGAAAAAGCAGGCAAGATGATCGGGGATCTGAAGATCTTAAGTTACGATCAGTGTGAAATTCAGCTTGAACTAAGCGCAGATCCCTCTACCACGGACTTCCGCGAGGGTGACATCATTCTGCTCTATCAACAGGAGCGTCGGGTGGATCAGCAGGAGATAATTCGGGGTGTGATCGCCAAGCTAAGCGCAAACGAAATCACGCTCAAGATTCGCGGAGGGATCAAACGCAAACTGGTCTCCAACGTGCTCTGGTGCCTGGAGCATGACATCATTGAAAGCTTTTTGTACCAACCCCTGGCTTCCCTTTCCACTTTCCTGGAGGCAGATTCCCAGCTTCGAGACCTGTATTTGGGTATAAGAGAGCCGATCAAAAAAGAAGCAGAAACCTCCTCAAACGAGGGCGAGCAGGTAATCAAGCAGATGCAGGCCGCCACAGAGCTATACATCGTTCAAGGCCCTCCTGGCACCGGCAAGACCTCCGGCCTGATCGGCCAATACATCGAGAGTTTTTATCAAGAAACCGACAAGAAGATGCTGGTGCTCAGCTTTACAAATCGGGCTGTGGATGAGATCTGCCTTTGCCTGAGAGAGCGCAAGATCCCCTTTATCCGCAGCGGCAATTCCCAATTGATCGAGGCTGAACTGCTAAACAACCTGATGCAAGGCAAGCGCTATGGTGAGATGGATGCTCTGCTCAAGGAAAACCGCATCTTCATCGCCACCACGCAGAGCGCGACATCCTGGCATCGGGACCTGAAGCGCATCACGAAGCTGGATGAGATGATCATAGATGAAGCGTCTCAGATTCTGGAGCCCTCGCTACTGGGCCTGGTGAGCCTGGCGCCAAAGTGCATCTTAATCGGCGATCAAAACCAATTGCCCGCCATCTGCGTACAAAGTCCTCTGGACTATACTTTTGCCGATAGTCCGCTTTCTGAACTGGAGTATGACCGCATCGATCAATCCCTGATGGAAAGACTCTTTCGGGTGCACAAAGCCAAAGCCTGGGACCAGCATACCGCGATGCTTACCTTTCATTACCGGATGCACAAAGAAATCGCCGGCTTGATTTCTCATTATTATGAAGACAAGCTAAGGCCCGTGCGTCCGGAGCAAAGCGCAGATTTTGAACAGGCAGAACTGCCCGAATATCTCAGTAAAAGACTCTTGTGGATAGATTGTCCGCCTGCAGAGCAGGATTACTTTGATCCCAAGCAAGTGAGCGCAGTGGTTCGCATTGTGAACGATCTGAAAGACTCCAAAGCGATCAAAGATCCGGATACAGGCATCGGCATCGTGGCTCCCTACCGGGTGATGATCCATGCCCTCCGCAATCAGATCGAAGGCATCAGCATAGACACAGTGGAGCGCTATCAAGGCTCCGAGCGCGATATCATCATCCTCTGTTACCCGCTGCATAGTGTCTCCAGCCTGAGCAGTCTGCAATCACTCAGCAGTGATGGCAGAGTGGATCGCAAGCTAAACGTAGCCCTCAGTCGCGCCAAAAGCTATCTGATTATTCTGGCGAATTCCGGGATCTGCCGCCAGTCACCCCATTTTTACAAATTATATGAAAACATCCTGCAAAATGGCAGGATAATTAAACTACAAGAACTTGAATAATTAAGGAGTAACACAATGGCAAACCCAAATCCCCCTCAAAAACAACTGAACATCAAACTCGACGAGAAAGTCGGCGAAGGAACTTATGCGAATTTCTTTATGATCACAAATTCGCCCTCAGAATTTATCTTGGATTGTGGCAGAATCCTGCCCGGCCTGCCCGATGCCAGAATCTACACCAGAGTGGTGATGACCCCCTCTCATGCCAAGCAGCTTTTACAGCTTTTGGAGCAGAATATCGCGACTTTTGAAAAGCAGCACGGCGAAGTCAAAGTCCATGGCCAGAACCCTGGAGAAAACAAGGGCGTAGGCTTCAAAACCAACCCGGCCTAAGCTGCTATACAGATTCATGCAGCCCAGAACTTTTGAGGCCTTCTTCTGCTTGCCAAAAGAAGGTCTCAATATAACCGCTCTGTATTCAGCGCTGAGAGCCTGTATAAAGGATTTCTCTGGCTGATGGCAAAGCGGGCAAATGAAAAATATCTTGACGGATAGAGCCCGATCAGACTTTTGGGACAAACACAATGAAATATAGTGAAAATTAACGAAGAAGGGAGCAAAAGCCAATGAAGAAGTTTTCCTGGCGAGGTCTTTCAATAATCATATTCATCTTAGTGACAGCATTTTATCTGGCTCCTTTGGCGATCCCGAATTTGCCTGGGTGGTGGTCCAAACACACACTCAAGCTCGGGCTTGATCTAAAGGGCGGAATGCAAATTCTTTTGGAAGTGGATACTTCCCAACTTTCTGATGCAGATGCCCGTGGGGCGGTGGATCAGAATATCAAGATTATCCGCGAACGTATTGACCAATTTGGTGTAGCCGAGCCTTCTATCCAGAAACTCGGTGAAAAAAGGATCATGGTGCAATTGCCTGGAGTCAGTGACTTCGAAGCGGCAGAAAACCTGATCAAACAAACTGCTATGCTCGAATTCAGAGTGGTAGCCCAGCCCGACGAAGCCAAACGGGTCTTGGACATGATAGACGCCAATGTCAGTGCTAATCTTGATAGATTCCCAGCCCTGAAAAAGCTGGAAGAATCGGATAAAACGATTTTAGCAGAGTCTGACTCTTTGGATCAACCAATGGTATCTGGAGTTTTCAGCAGCCTCGTCCGCCCCGGCGAAATGAACCATGAGGTTCAGTTTGACAGCGTACGGCTGATCCAGGACTTGGTGGCCGATTCTCTGTTTCAACAGATGGTTCCTGCCGGTTGGCAGCTTGCGTTGGAACGCGCTGATGCAGCAGACCCCAGAGCAGACCGTGCCCTGCATGTATTATCTTCGGCAGTGGAACTTTCCGGTGGCGATCTGGCTAAAGCCAAGGTCGAATACGGCTCTTCCACCTCCACCGATCCCCGTGTGGCAAACAAGCCTTATGTCTCCATCGAGATGAAGCGCGAGGGTGCCCGCAAATTTGAACGCGTAACTGCGGACAACGTGGGCAAACGCCTGGCCATAGTTCTGGATGGTGTGGTTTATTCCGCACCCAATATTCAGGAACGTATCGGCGGTGGCAGAGCTCAGATCACCGGAAGATTCACGTCTTCTGAGGCCAATGAACTGGCCATCGTACTGAATACCGGAAATCTGATCGCTCCCATCAAGCCTATCTCCACCTCCATCATCGGTGCTACTCTGGGTACAGACAGCATCCGCAGTGGTTCGACGGCTGGTCTGATAGGCCTGGGCATAGTCATGATCTTCATGGCTCTCTACTACAAGCTTTCCGGTCTGATTACAGACTTTGCTCTCATCTTCAACGTGGGCTTTATTCTGGCAATTCTCACCGCTTTTGGCGCTACTCTTACCCTGCCCGGTATCGCTGGCATCGTGCTTACCATAGGTATGGCAGTGGATGCGAACGTCCTGGTGTTTGAACGCATCCGCGAAGAGCTGGATGCTGGCAAGACCCCTCGCTCCGCAGTGGACGCTGGTTACAAGCGCGCGGGCATCACGGTTTGGGATGCGAATATCACCACCCTGATCGCTGCTGCCGTGCTCTATCAATTCGGCACCGGCCCCGTTCGTGGCTTTGCCCTTACCCTCACCATCGGAATCATCGGTTCGATGTTCTGCGCGCTGGTTTTTGTGCGCTCTATCTTCGATACCTTTGTAGTAATCGGAACCAAAAAGACTTTTAGCGTGTAAGGAGAGAATGATGAGAATATTTACTAATACACACGTTCCTTTTGTGGAGATCCGTAAGATAACTTATGCGATTTCTATCATCTTCGTCCTTGCCGGACTCATTGGCCTTTTTACCCGTGGATTGAATTGGAGTATTGATTTTACCAGCGGTGTGGCCGCGAAAGTTAATCTTTCAGCCTTGGATAGCTCTGTAGCCCCTGTTAGAATAGATGAATTGCGCAGTGTCCTGATCAGTAACGGTTTCCCCGAAGCCGAGATCCAGCACGTAGGCGCAGTAGAAGATGGCACCTTCATGATCAAGCTCAAAAGCAAAGATGCCGATGATGCGGTGTCCTCTGATACCAAAACCCGGGTCATTGAGATCATCAAAGAAAACTTCCCAGAGCATGTGCAAGGACGCGACATTAATTCTGAAGTGATCCAGGAGCTTTACGAAGTGGGCCCCAAAGTGGGCGGCGAGCTTCGCACTCAATCCCTTCTGGCGGTATTTATAGCCATGATCCTGATGATTATCTACATCTGGTTCCGCTTTGAGCTTACCTTTGGCCTGATGGCCATCGTGGCTCTGGCACATGACGTCATCATCATCGTGGGTATCTTTGCCCTCACCGGAAAAGAGATCTCCGTGCAGATCATTGCAGCCCTGCTCACCATCGTGGGTTATAGCATCAATGATACGATCGTGATCTTTGACCGCATCCGTGAAGATCTGAAAACCAATCGGAAAGAACCTATGGGAAAGGTGATCAATCATTCTATCAATCAGACCCTGTCCCGTACGACTGTCACCTCGATCACCACGTTCTTCACAGCCTTCTCGCTATATCTCTTTGGTGGAGCCGTCTTGCACGACTTTGCCTTTGCGATCTGCCTGGGTGTGATCTTTGGTACCTATTCCTCGATCTTCATCGCCAGTAACCTGGTGCTGGATTTCAACAAACTCACACACAAAGAAAAACAATCCGTTCAGAAGCTTTCCAGAAGGAAATAAACTGATCAGATAGTATAAAAAAGCCCGGAGCGTTGTTCCGGGCTTTTTATTTTGGGCTTTCAATACTGCATTTCCGCGCACCGTAGCGCTGTTTTCAGACGGCGAGTCAGATCTGCGAAAGCCAGAGGAATCTCCTTTTGAAGACAGCACTACACCCTATCCACATTCATATAACTGCCTTGAAAGACGTTAGGCAAGGGCTTTAGCCCTTGTGCAGCATGCTATTGACCTCCTCAAGACGATTTCCCGGCCTTTTAAGGCCGGGGACACCGCAGCTGGGTCTTATATTTCATGAAGTATCTTGCTTTGGCGACGAAGATGCAAGGCCTAGTATGGAATCCGCCTTCAAAACCTGTGGCAATTATATCCATAGAGACACGCCTACCCGTGCCTTAAAAGGCCCGGAAATCGTCTTATCCCGGGCGGTAGCTCGTGGAATGGCGGTTAAAAACCGCCACCTATCGTCTTTCTAGGATAATGTGAGCTAGTACATTTCTCTTCAAGGCCTATCTAAGTTATGACCTTTTCTTTTAACATTTCAAGGCCTACATGAGCTGTGACCTTCCCTTGCTTCAAACCGGTTCTTCTTTCGTCAAGGCCGCTGGCCTTGTTGGACTTGGGGACGCATCCAATCCAGCATTGCGCCAATGCAGAGCTGCAAAAGCCAGAAGACACACCGTCTGAAGACAGCGCTATGCCCGAAATCGAACCCACAAAAATAGCGCAAGCCCAAAGACCTGCGCTATCATCAATTATAAGCTTGAAGCCTAAACTTCAGCCCTTAGTTCTTCATCAGGATCATCTTTCTGGATTCATTTGTCGTGGGGCTGGTCAATTTATAGAGATAGACTCCGCTGGAGCACTGTCTTCCATCAGCATCCTTGCCATCCCAGGTGAGCTCATGGAATCCCTGGTTTAGCTCATAAGATTTGATCAATTGTCCTGCAACATTATAGATTTCCAGACGGGCCTGTTCTCCGCTTTTGATTTCGGCTCCGATCGTGGCATTTGCAACGAACGGATTCGGGTAGGCAGCTTTCAGGGAGGTACGATCAGGCAGGTTTGGCGTGCCTTCAGGATCTGTCAGCTTCACAATATTGGGTCCAAAATACTGGCTGCTGCCATCCAGAGAGCGAGCTTCGAGCCAGAAATAATAGGTTCCGGCTGCAGTGATATCGACGGCAGTATAGTTATAGACAGCTCCAGAGGATGAATTCTCCGCCGGAATGATATTTGGGGTGAGCAGGAGCGCAGAACTGAGCGAGGCCGCAGTGTTGGCATAAACCTGGAAGCCCTGCAGATCTGTCTCCGAAGCGGTTGCCCATTTCAGGGTCGCGAGGTTATCGCTATTCACATAGGCCGTGAACGAGGACATCTCCACGGGCAGGGTCTCATCCTGAGCTGAAGCTATGGTAAATTCCCCATGCTGAGTAACATTATTTGCCCGGATGTGGGCATTATCGATCAGGGTATAATCTGTCCAAATGCTCCAGGGAGCCGTATGATATGGGCGGAAGAGGATTTTCCAATCAACCGCAGCTTTGGAAAAATCTGCCGAAGTCAGATTGAAAGTGATCGCCAGATTGAAGGTATCGTAGGTGCCGCCCAAAAGCCAATACTTGGTGGCAGTGAAGTTCAATCCGGCTGGCAGGATACCTGTCGGGGCTTGCTGGATCTCGTTGATATAGACGCTGTTCATATCACCTGCTTCACCACCTGGAACACTGCTTTGAACTTCAACCACCACATTCTGAGCAGGGAAGCCCAGTGGGCCTGTGTTTGTTTCATCGTTGCCAGTTTCTTGCTGGATCACAGCCGGAGAGATCTCGAGGCTAAAATCGAATAGTCCCTGAGTGGGAAGCACGACGCTGGTAATGCCCACCATTGCCATATCAATCTTATAATCCGATGCGGCAAACAGGGCTGCCCAAGTGGGGTCAGACAAGCTCAGATCCAGATCGCCAAAGCCATAGCCGGTTTGCGGTGCACCGGTTCCGATGCTGCCAGTCCAAAAAGCGAGCGGCGGGAACCAGGTAGCCCAAGAGCGGATCTGCGCCTGAGTGGGGTATGGAGTGGTGATCACGAAGGTCGCATTCTCCATATAGAGCTTGGGGACGCCGTTATGAGCGATGTATCCATTGGCATTGGAATAGACCCGGCGGTCTCCGGCTTGACCCAGGACATTCCAGGGCAAAGCTGGATCAGTGGTATTTATGCGGGTGAACGAGACCAGGTCGAAGGCATCAAAATGAATGGTGATCTCTGCGGGACTTGCTGCCAGGGGAACGTTTTCCGCAGTGCAGGTCAAGGTGCCATTTTCGACGAATTTCTCGGCATAAAAATGCTGGCTGGTAGGGCTAAAGGTGAGAGGATTCGCATCATGAGTATTTATGGCGGCGCCATCTGCATCATAAACCCAATTGCCGCTGCGGTCGTTTCCTTCCAGATCGTCCACACTAAAGGTAAAGAGGGGTAGAGCTTGCAGTGCAGGAACTATCCCCGTGATAAAAAACAAACAAAGCGAAAGTATCATAATTACGGATCGCGGATTCTGTCTCATGGTAACTCCTTATAACTTATGTCAATTAGAACAGGCACAATACTGCACCTGTATTCATAAACATAATCTAACGAGATTTTAGCTTTTGTCATTAAATAATTGTAGGCATCCCCCATTATATATTTAGCCAGGTCTGCAAGATCGCCGGCCAAGCCCTGCCTTTTTACCGGACTTGGTTTTAACATGTTTTCGACTCGAGATGACTTGAGATTTCGAGTCATTTCGAATCGAAAGCATGTTAATCCCAGATTTAACCCTCGGGCAATAGCCATGGTTCGAAAAGGGCAGTACATAGCCCGAAGTTCTGCTCTGCAGGGACTGTACAATAGCTGCTAAATGCAATCAATGAAGCAGTTATGCGCTACATGAATATGCACAAACAGGCAGGAATATTTTGTGCGATGCAGACAAAAGGGGGACTCTGGACTCGTGTTTTATGCCCAAAGCTCAGCCACCCCTCAAGAAAATCATTGACGGAAACCGAAATCTAAAAAATCTTGGCAATAAGAAAAAACTTTTATAGGGGTTATCATGAGATTTGCCATAGAAAAAAAAGAATTGCTATCCAGCATACAACATCTGGTGAGCGTGGCTCCCGCCAAAAATGCCTCTCCCATTCTGACTAATTATCTGATCCAGGCATCGGAAGAAACTTCCCTGGTGCGGATCACCACTTCGGATCTTAAGATCACTGTGGTAGTGGAATTTGCCGCTGCCGTGAGTGAAAGTGGGACGATCGCCATATCTGCCCGGCATTTTAACGAGATCATCAATTTCATGCCGGAAGCGGTGATCAATTTCTGGCGTCATGACGAACTTCTGATGATCCAGTGTAATAAGATCGACTTCAATCTCTTGATCGCAGATCACACCTTATTCCCAGAGGTTCCCAAGGTTAATTTTGACAAAGCACTCGTGATCGATGCCGAGCTTTTTAACCGCATGATCTCCAAGACCTATTTTGCCGTATCTACAGATGTGAACCGGGCTGTCTTAACCGGAGTCTGCTGGAAGATCATGAAGAATTCCCATCTGATGGCCGCGACCGATGGCCGCAAAGTGGCTGAGATCAAGATCAAAAATTCCACCCTCATGGGAAATCAAGGAGAGCCAGACCCAAATTCCGAAGATGATATCTTCCCGGATTCCACTGAAGATAGCGTGATCGAAAGAATCATCCCCGTAAAGACCCTGGCCTTCCTGCAAAAAGTGCTGGAAAGCGGCAACAAACCCGTGAAGGTCTTGATCGAACACAGCAAAATAATCTTTTCCTACGATAAATTCCTGATCTTCTCCCAAGTGATCGAACACAAGTTTCCAGAGTATCAGAAAGCCTTTGTGGATACCCTGCAAAACCAATTCGTGATCGACAAAGGAACCCTGATCAACGCGATTCGCCGTGTAGCTCTGGTAGCACCGGACGACAATCTGAGAATCCGTTTTGAGCTGGATAGTGAACGCTTTGAGGTGAATACTTCGGATCGCGATACCGGCGATGCCAAAGAAAAGCTGGAAGATTACAATTTCCAGGGTAGCCAGACTGGAGTTTCTTTCAACTACCGCTATATGCTCAGCATCCTGGATGCGGTGGATAGTGTGAAAGTGGTGATCAAGCTGGGTACCTCCAAAGACCCGATGATGATCTACAATCAAGAAGCCAAAGAAAACGAAGAGATCACCTTTTTGCTCATGCCTCTTCGTTCCTAAAGCTCTTTAACAAAGATTGAAGCTGCATAGTATCGAGCTGCTCGATTTCAGGAGTTACGGGCAGCAGGGGTTTGGCTTTGAGCCGGAGGGCAACCTGATCATCGGCCCCAATGGCAGCGGAAAGACAAACCTCTTGGAGGCCATAGCCTATACCTCGATCGGCAAGTCCATACGTTATCATTCAGATAGCGAACTGGTGCGGCAGCAAGCAGATGGCTTTGTGCTGGCTGCCCGCTATGTGACGGATCAAAAGAGCGATCTCAATGTGCAGCTTTCGTACCAGGAGAACCGTAAATTACTAAAAATAAATGACGTAATCAGCAGGCAGCTCAGCGACCTGGTGACACGCGTAAAAGTGATCTATCTGGCCCCGGATGATATTGGCCTGATCAATGGTTCGCCAAGGGGCCGCCGGCAGTATTTTGACTTTGCGATCTCGCAGCTTTTCCCCGCTTATTTGGCCCTGCTCAGGGCCTATTTGCATGTGGTGGATCAGCGCAATCGCCTGCTCAAGGCAGAACACAGCAAGGCTGAAAAACGTAGCTGGGATATGCGTTTTGTGAGTGCGCTGCTGGATCTGTATCCCTACCGCAAGCAGTATCTGGAATTGCTGAATCATGAGCTGCAAACAGAATTTTCCGAAATCTCCGAAAACATCCAGCAGGTCAAGGTGCTCTACCTTCCTGCCGTCAAAGATGCTTTTGCTCTGGATCAGGATAGCCTACTGGCGCATCTGGACAGCATTGCCTCCAAAGAGCTGTTGTGGCAACGCAGTCTGCTGGGGGCGCATTTGGACGACTACAGCTTCCGCACTTCAGACAATAGTATGCAGAGCTTTGCCTCCCAGGGGCAAAAACGGATCGCAGTGATCATTCTCAAGCTGATCCAGGCCAAGCTGGTAAAAGAAACTACCGGCATAGTGCCCATCCTGCTCTTCGACGATATCTTTGCCGAATTGGACGCCGTTCACAGTGAACGCATTTGCGATCTGGCTACAGGCGATGGTCAGATCTTCGTGGCGGCCCCCAAAGAGGACATTGCAGAGATCTTTAGTTCTATGACCGTCATCAGGCTGGGGGAGAGCAGTTGAAGCTGAAACTGAATAAGCCGCTCTTGGGCTGGATGATGTATGACTTTGCGAATTCAGCCTTTACTACCATCATCGTGACGGTGGTTTATAGCGTATACTTCATCAATACCGTGGTGGGTGGAGATGCCGGCTATGGCGAGATGCTCTGGGGACGTGCGATAGGGATATCCATGACTTTGGTGGCGCTTACAGCTCCGATCCTGGGCGCGGTGGCGGACTATTCCCGCTCCAAAAAGAAATTCCTCTTTATCAATACCTATCTCACGGTGATTTTTACGGCTCTTCTCTACTTTGTGGGTCCGGGGCAGATCTCGAAAGGCATGATCTTCTTTATCATTGCAAATTACGGTTTTAATTCTGCCAATGTCTTTTACGATGCCTTCTTGCCTGAGATCACCACACCGGATAATATCGGCAAGGTGTCCGGCTTTGGCTGGGCCTTGGGCTATCTGGGCGGCATGCTGGCCCTGGTGCTTTCTCTGATTTTGCTGCAGTATGATGTCCTTTGGGTCTTTCCCATGATTTCGGTGCATTTCTTTGTATTCAGTCTCTTTACCTTCTTTTGGCTGAAGGAGCTAAGGCTTCCCTCAAAGCGTACAAACTACTTTAAAACAGCTTATAAACGGGTCTATAACTCACTGAAAAACATGAGGAGCTATCCCGAGCTCTTGAAATTTATGCTCAGCTATTTCATCTATAATGACGCCATTACCACGGTGATCGTCTTTGCATCCATCTATGGTATCACCCGCTTTGGCATGAATACTCAGGATATGCTTATCTATTTCATCCTTGCGCAGTTTACCTCTATCCTGGGTTCCGCTCTCTTTGGCTGGCTCACGGATAAGAAAGGGGTGAAGCTCTCGCTCTCGATCTCGCTCATCATCTGGATCTCGGTGGTGATCTGGGCCTTTTTCTGCAGTACAGCCTTTGAGTATTATTTCGTGGGGCTGCTGGCCGGCCTCGCCATCGGCAGCAGCCAATCAAACAGCAGAACCATGCTGTCTATACTCACGCCCAACGACCGTCAGGCTGAGTTCTTCGGATTTTATACCTTGACAGGCAGGTTGTCTTCCATTATTGGTCCAATAATGTATGGATGGATCGCCCACGTAACTGGAGATATCAGATATTCCATCCTGTCCTTGCTCGTGTTCTTTCTCGCCGGTTGGATTGCGCTGCAATTCGTGAATCCCGTCAAAGGTTTGAGGGATGCCGGAATAATATGCAAAACCCAAATTAATGGAGATTAAAATGAAAAGAATTACTTTAGTACTCGCTCTCGTGCTGCTGATCACGATGATCGGCCTCGCAGGCTGCAATAAGGCCAAGCCTACCTTATACATCTTTAATTGGAGCGATTATATCGATCCCGCACTCATCACTGAATTTGAAGCTGCTAATAACTGCAAAGTCAAGTACAGCACCTTTGATTCCAATGAAAACATGCTGACTAAGGTGAAGAGCTCGATCCAGAGCTTTGATATCATCTTCCCCAGCGGAGATCATGTGAACATCTTGAACGAACTGGGTCTGCTGGAAGAACTGGATAAGACTAAGCTCAAAAATATCGAGAACCTGAGCCCACAGCTCCTGGCCAAAGCCCGCTCTTTTGATCCCGAAAATAAGCTCTCCATTCCTTATGCCTGGGGGCTCACAGGCCTCATGTACAACAAACAGTTTGTACCGGAAGAGATCGTGGCCTCAGGTGGCTGGAACATCCTGGGTGATTCCTTCTTTGATGGCAAAAACAAGATTACCATGCTGGACGACGCCCGGGAAGTGATCGGCGCAGCTCTGATCTACAGCGGATATTCCGTGAATGACACCAGCCCCGAGGCTCTGGAAGCCGCGTATGAAGTGCTCAAAGTCTGGGACCGCAATATCACTCAGTTTGACAGCGATTCTTACAAGAACGAGCTGCAAGACGGCACCACCTGGCTGGCACAGGCCTACAATGGCGATGCACTGCAGCAGATGAATGAGAACCCGAACCTGGGCTTTATCCTGCCCAAAGAAGGCGCTGCCATGTGGATGGACAATATCGTGATGCTGAAGAATGCGCAGAACAAGGACCTGGCTTACAAATTCATCGACTTTATGCTCGACAAAGATGTTTCCAAACGCAATTCTGAATACATCATGTATCCTACTCCCAATAAAGCTGCTATGGCGATGATGGATGCGGCCTTTATCAATAACAAGATCATCAATCCGGACGAGGAATATCTGGATAAATGCTATATGCTCGATTATCTGGGTGAAGAAATCCGCAATATCGACAAGATTTACGAAGACATTAAAATGAACTAAAGGACATATAGATAATGGACAATCTCGGCTCATTAAAACGCAGCCATTACAGCGGCGAACTTAGCACCTCAGACCTCGATACCACCGTAACGGTGATGGGTTGGGTGCACAAACGCCGCGACCTGGGTGGCCTGATCTTTCTGGATCTCAGAGACGTGAAAGGCCTCATCCAGATCGTGATCCATCCGGAAAAGAAAACCATCTTTGCCAAAGCAGAGAAGGTGAGGGGTGAATATGTACTCGCGGTGACCGGCACTTTGACCCGTCGCAGTGAAGGCAACATCAATAAAAACATGACCACCGGTGAGCTGGAGATAGACGCCTCAGAGCTTGCTATCCTGAATGATACTCTGCCTTTGCCCATACAGATTGATGGTGTGGCGATGGCGGATGAAGACCTGCGGCTCGCCTATCGCTATCTGGACCTCAGACGACCCTACCTGCAGAAGATCATCACTACCCGGGCCAAGGTAACCTCGCTGATGCGCAGGTTTCTGGATGCGGAAGGTTTCTATGAGATCGAGACCCCCATGCTCATGAAGAGCACACCTGAGGGCGCACGCGATTATCTCGTGCCCAGCCGTGTGCATCCTGGCAAGTTTTATGCGCTGCCCCAGAGTCCGCAGATATTTAAGCAGCTTTTGATGATAGCCGGTTTTGACCGCTATTATCAGGTAGCACGCTGCTTTCGGGACGAGGACCTCAGGGCAGACCGTCAGCCGGAATTTACCCAGCTGGATATTGAGCTGTCTTTTGCCACCCAGGATGAGATCCTGGATCTCCTGGAAAGGCTGATGTACACGATCTTTGCCGAAATTCAGGGCGTGCAGATTCCTCTGCCCTTCCCCAGGATGGTATATCAGGAGGCGATGGATCGCTATGGCTGTGATAAGCCGGATCTGCGTTTTGCCCTGGAATTGGTGGATTTTTCCCAGATTTTGCAAGGTAGCGAATTTCAGGTCTTTAAAGACTGTCTGGCCTCTGGCGGAGTGATCAAAGCTTTGGCTATTCCGGGCGGAGCTGCTTTTTCCCGCAAACAGCAGGATGCCTTGGTGGAGCTCGCCAAACATCTGGGTGGCAAGGGCGTGGCTTTCGCCAAAGTGGCGGATAGCGGCCTGGAGACGGGCATCAGCAAGTTCCTCTCCACCAGTGAGGCATCTGCTATGATCAAGGCTGCAAATGCGCAGCCTGGTGACCTTTTGGCCATCGTGGCGGATTCTTATAATACTACTTCCAAAGTTCTGGCCTTCCTGCGCAATCAACTGGCCAAAGATCTGCAGCTGTATGATCCCAAAGACTTAGCCTTCTGCTGGATTACGGATTTTCCGCTCTTTATGCCCAGTGAAGATGGCAGCGGATGGGAGCCTGCGCATCACATGTTTAGCCTGCCCAAAGAAGAACACATCCCCTGGCTGGATGATCCCGAAAAGATCGGAGAGATCCGGGGACAGCTTTACGACATGGTCTGCAACGGCATGGAAGTGGCCGGCGGTAGCATCCGTTGCCACCGTTATGACCTGCAAAAGAAGATCTTTGATGTCTTGGGCTATAGCGAAGCTGAGCTCAAATCCCGCTTTGGCTTCTTCCTGGATGCCTTGAAATACGGAACTCCGCCTCATGGCGGTATAGCCCCCGGTCTGGACCGTCTGATCATGATCCTTTGCCAGGCAGATTCCATCCGGGACGTGATCGCCTTTCCCAAGACGCTCAAAGCCACAGACCTGATGAATCAGGCGCCCTCCGAGGTAGACCCCAGCCAATGGCAGGATCTCCACATAAAATTCAGCGAATAATCACACTTAGCAGCGGTAAATCGCGGGGGTCAAACCTGCTTTCGATTTACCGCTTCTTTGCTGAGCAGCATTTGCCGGTAGAGATTGCCACGGCGGTCTTTACGAGTGCCAAATCCCCGGCCTGCGCAAGCTGCCAGGAGCTTGGTATCCCTACCCTGATTATTCCGGCCGGTGATATGCTTGCCTTTGAAGAGAGGCTTGTCGCGCTTGCTTACAAAGAGAATGCTCAGCTCATTGCCTTATGCGGCTTTATGAAGCTGCTCAGCCCGGATTGTCTGGCTGCTTTGAAGATCCCCGTGCTCAATATTCATCCCGCGCTTTTGCCCAAATATGGGGGTCGAGGGATGTATGGCATGAAGGTGCATGAGGCTGTATTCGCAGCGGGGGAGAGCTTCTCCGGTGCCACCATCCACCGTGTGGATCCCATCTATGATCATGGTGAGATCTTATCTCAAAAAACTGTGGATATAGCGGACTGCAGTTGTCCTCAGGAGATTGCAGACAGGGTGCTGGCCATCGAACACGAAATCTACGCCCCAACCATCTTAGATGAATTACAAAGATTATAAGATAGCCATCGCCACCCTGGGCTGCAAGGTGAATACCTATGAATCCGCAGCCATTGTGGAAAGCTTTGAGGGCTATGAAGTCGTGGACTTTTCCCAGGATGCGGATATCTATATCATCAATACCTGCACGGACGAACCGCAGCGATCACAAGAGCCGCAATCTGATCCGTAAAGCCTTGAAAAAGAAAGAGCTCAATCCCAAGGTCAAGATCGTGGTTACAGGCTGTTTTGCTCAAAGATCCGCGGACGAAATTGCCGAAATGGGCGAGATTGACTATATCATAGACAATCAGGCGAAACTGAATATTGCTGAGATAATGGCCGGTGACGACTACTGTTTTACTGACATCATGGAGGCCAAAGACTTTGCCTTCCGGCCGCTCACCTCGATGCTGACGCATACCCGCGCCTTCCAGAAGATACAGGATGGCTGCGATTTTTACTGCTCCTATTGTGCAGTGCCCTATGGCCGCGGACATAGCCGCTCCGCCCGCTTTGAAGATATCCTCTTCCAGGCCAATCTCTTCGCCGAACAAGGCTATAAAGAGATCGTTCTGGGCGGAGTAAATATCGGCCTCTACCGCGATCCGGGTAAAGCCCCACCCGTAGCGCAAGCCCCCCCCGTAGCGCAGGACGCCGTTCCTGCGGAAAGCAAGCCCAAAGACCTCGCCCCCGTAGCGCAGGACGCCGTTCCTGCGAAAACCGAAACCAAAGACCTCGCCTCCGTAGCGCAGGACGCCGTTCCTGCGAAAAGCGAAACCAAAGACCTCGCCGCCGTAGTCCAAGCCCTATCCCATATCCCCAAGCTCGAACTCATCCGCATCTCCTCCATCGAACCACAACTCCTCAGCACCGAACTAATCCATAAACTCAGCAAAATAGATAAACTCTGCCCCCACTTCCACATCGCCCTGCAAAGCGGCTCTGACACCATCCTGCAAATGATGGGCCGAAAATACGATACCGCCCTGGTCCGTGAAATGGTAGCTGAGATCCTTTCCCTATTCCCGGATGCCGCCATCGGCTTTGATGTGATCTGCGGTTTCCCCGGAGAAACAGACACCCTGTTTGAGCAAACCCTTGCTTTCCTCAGCTCACTCCCCATCTGCTATCTGCACGTCTTTTCTTTCTCAAAGCGCAAAGGCACACCCGCCGACATCATGCCGAATCAAGTAAATGGCAAAGTGAAAACCCAAAGAACCGGACAACTCACCGCCTTGTCGCTTGCCAAGAAAGAGGAATATGCCCGCTTATTGAAGCAGCAAAATACCCTGATCAGAGGTGTGGTAGAACTCTCCGAAAACGGCAGCAGTGAAAGCCTGAGTGATCATTATCTCAGGATTAGAGTCCCAGAAGAGCTTGAAATTGGCTCATTGATCTCAGTGCCTGCGGACAAGCTGGAGTTCGACCTTAGCTGAGATGAAGCCTATTTATGTTTAATGACGTCTTAATGTATAGATTGTTTTCAACAGGTCAAGCCCAAATTTAAGTGAGGTGACTTATGTCCTATTCAGAGCAAACTCGTTTATCGTATGAAGCTATCCTTCAAGACATTGAAGAAAAAGGGTTGTATAAGAATGAACGCATTATCTGTGATCCTCAGGGAGCAGAAGTTAAGGTTGAGTTCCCTGCAGGAAGTGAGCAAAAACAGCTCATCAATATGTGTTCAAACAACTATCTGGGACTTTCCAGCCATCCTGAGGTAATTAAGGCTGCTCATGAAGCTCTGGATCACAGAGGTTATGGGCTGTCCTCAGTCCGCTTTATTTGTGGTACACAGGATATCCATAAGGAACTGGAAGCGCGGCTTAGCACTTTTCTGGGCACAGAGGATA
>JAJBAY010000127.1 GCA_020532515.1 Candidatus Cloacimonadota bacterium
TGGGGTGCTTAGTAATGTCGTACTTGCTCGAGAGAAAAGGCCGTACCCCGCGCAGCTGCAAAATACACTTGCCGCCGTCCAGCACGGCCAGTTCATCGATGCTCATCAGCTCCTTTCCGAGTTTCTGGTAGTTCAGACTGTGGGAAACCTCACGGCCTCGGCTTTCCCCGGTGTTGAACGTGTCGATGGTCTCCTTCCCAAGAGTTTCTGAAAGCTCCTTCAATGTGGTGCGCTCCTTGCCGCCAAGAAAGATTGTGCTATCCATATTGCCGATGATGGTGTCGCAGTGATCTTTATATAGAGCCTTCAGCTGGGATTGGGCCTGCAGCACCAGGCAGGCCGAGATCTCCCGGCTTCGGATGGTGGCTACCAGCTTCTCCAGCTTGGGAATTTGACCGATATTCGCCGCCTCATCAATAAGACAGCGCACATGCACAGGCAGACGTCCGCCATAAACGTCATCTGCTTTGTCGCACAGCAGATTGAATAGCTGCGTGTAGGCCATGGAAACCAGGAAGTTGAAGGTGTCGTCGGTGTCGCTGATGATGATGAACAGCGCCGTCTTCCGGTCACCCAGGGCATCCAGTTCCATTTCGTCATAGGCCGTCAGGTCTCTGAGCTCCTTGATATCAAAGGGCGCAAGACGGGCCCCGCAGCTGATGAGGATGGATTTGGCGGTCTTTCCGGCAGCCAGCTTGTATTTCTTGTACTGCCGGACTGCAAAATGCTCCGAGTCTCGTTCTTCCAAAGCGGTGAACATCAGATCCACCGGGTTCTGGAAGTCCTCGTCGTCCTCGCGGACTTCTGAGGCATTGATGAGCTCGATGAGGGTCGTAAAATTCCGTTCGCTTTCCGGTGCTTTATAGTGGATGTAGCCCATGAGGGCGGTATAGAGCAGGGTCTCCGCCTTCACCCAGAAATCGTCTCCGGCTTTGCCTTCACCCTTGGTGTTAGCAATGAGGGCCGTCACCAGCTTGAGGATGTCTTTTTCACTCTTGATGTAGGCAAAGGGATTGTAGTGCATGGATTTGTTGAAGTTGATGGTGTTGAGGATCTTGATCTTATAGCCTTCCCGAAGGAGAAGCTGTCCGCATTCCACTACGACGCTGCCCTTGGGGTCGGTGACCACATAGCTGGAATGGCACTGCATGAGGTTTGGCTTCAGCCAAAACCGCGTCTTACCAGATCCGGAACCGCCGACTACCATGACGTTTTTGTTGCGTGCGAGCCTGGGGTCCTTGGGTCGGTTGTTCATGGTCAGGCGCTCCGTCTCCGTGAGGATGACGTTGTTGCGAAAGGTGGGATTAATAAAGGGCTTGATGTCCTCAGGTCGGCCCCAGCGGGCTGAACCGTATTCGATGTTTTTGCGGTATTTTTTGGCGTTCCTGCCTTTCACATAGACTGCGAGCTTAATGCCGACAGCGATCACAATCCCCAGGATCAGGTCCTGCGGGAACAGGCTCGGCCAGGGAGACTTAAAAGCTAAAGCAAAGCCGTCCATGAGATGCAGCACTTTTTGGGAGATATCCAGTCCTGAAGAATATCGCCAGGCTTCACCGAGCTTCGTGCTAAGTAGAGCAATCAGAACATAGGGGAGGTTTATAAGGAGCATCCGCTTGATTTTTCCTGTCATCGCGTCAGCTCCTTGTCTTTGTTTTTTGTTATTCAGCAAATTATACGCTTCAAAATTTATCATTATCAGTCAAAATAAAAGAAGGTATCGGATAAAATATTCTGCAGCATAATGCGTCAGATTGTTTGATCCGGTACCTTCTTGTGTTATCATGAAAACATTACTTTTGATTGAGTGGCAGAAATAACCCTAACAAAGTCCATCTGCCACTCATGACATCACAGAGAGGTTGTAGCCCCACTATAACAGTTTATATGATAACGATTTTTACGGATAATTGCAATCCCATTTCGCAAATTTTATATGATCAGACGCTTAACGATCTTCAGTTCCACCAGCTTACATGCAGCTGTGGCTGTTCAGGGGGTCTTTCTGTCCATGGCTACTACCGGCGCAGCATCAAGGTTGGAGATTGCCTGGTGCCACTGCGGATCTGTCGGGTGAAATGTGCCGTTTGCAAAAGAACCCATGCCCTGCTGCTGTCATCGATCGTCCCTTATTCTCAGATTAGTCTTTCCGGGCAGATCCGAATCCTTTCCTGTTATGAAGCTTCTGGTGACTTCGCTGCGATTATGAATAGTCATCCGTCGATTGATGAAAGCAATATCCGGCATGTGATTCGCCAGTATCGTTGCCACTGGCGCCAGCGGCGGCTTGCCATCGGGCTGACACTTTCGATGACCCGTCACTTCATCAGCCAGTGTTTTAAAGGCTTTGGCCGGCAGTTCATGCAGATTAAACCGACACCGAATGTTTTCTTTCCAGAACCCACATAAGCTGACACGATCCCTCCGACATTTTTTCATATAATGGATGAAAAAACCAAGGAGGTTTCAACCATGAACCAGAATAAAGCTCAGGCAGTTGCGCTGATGCGCTATGCTGTCATCGCTCCCCTTATTTCAGGCCTTTCTGATGCTTATCCGTCCAACGAGGCTTTCTTTCGTGACGCTTCCCTTAAAGGGGTGCTGCTGGCCGACGGATCAACCCGGCACTTTGCACCACAAACGATCAAGTACTGGTACCGCAATTATCTGAATCAGGGCTTTGATGGCCTGCTCCCTTCGTCCCGGTCGGACAGTGGCCAGCCACGCAAACTGGATGACGATCTTCAGGCCCAGATCCGGTATCTGAAAGAAAACTATCCGCGGATGTCGGCGGCGGCCATTTTCCGCCAGCTTCGTGAGAACGGCAGCGTTACCGCCGGCCAACTGTCGGAATCGACGGTTAACCGTTTTATCAGACAGCTGGCGCTGGAGATGAAAACCACCACCAATCATGACATGCGACGCTATGAACGCCCGCACATCAATGAAGTCTGGTGCGGGGACAGCAGTATCGGTCCCTATCTTAAAACGCCGGACGGAAAGAAGCACCGGGTTTTCATTATCGCCCTGATTGATGACGCCAGCCGCCTGATTGTCGGGATTGATGTTTTTTTCAATGATAATTTCGTGAACCTGATGTCGGTCATGAAATCAGCGGTCGCCTGTTATGGTCGTCCGCAAATCTACAACTTTGACAACGGCAGCTCCTTTAAAAACAAGCAGATGGAGCTGCTGGCAGCCCGTACCGGTTCGGTGCTTCACTATAACCAGCCTTATACGCCGATCCAGAAGGCCAAAATTGAACGGTGGTTTCGCACCATGAAAGATCAGTGGCTGGCCAGTCTGGATATCCGCGATTTCACCTCGCTTTCGGGACTGCGTGACCACCTGCGGGCTTATGTCCTGCGCTATAATCAGACCCCGCATTCATCGCTTAAAGGCCTATCGCCCCAGGATCGCTTCTTTTCAGAACCCCAACACATCCGTCGTCTTTCCG
>JAJBAY010000128.1 GCA_020532515.1 Candidatus Cloacimonadota bacterium
AAAGGCCTGCTCAAACAGTATGGCATCGAGGCCATTATAGATCTTGCTCAAAAGGGTTTCCAGCTCATCATCCGTCCCCATCCCTATTCACTGAAACATGAACCGGAACTCATCCAAAAGCTGAAAAAGCAGAGTGCCGGCCAGCAGAACATCAAGTGGGATTTTCAGCTCTCGCCCACAAAGTCCATGCAAGAGGCCGCCATCCTGATTTCAGATACCTCATCCATCCGCTTTGATTTTGCCTTTATCTACGAAAAACCGGTGCTAAGCCTGGAAATCCTCCAGGAGGCGATGCCGGGCTTTGAAGGCGAATATGTCAGCAGGATTTGGAGCGACACCGCTGCCCTGGAAATCGGACAAATAGTCCCCCAAGCACAGGCACAGCAGAATCTTGCCATCTATGTGCAAAACACGCTCAAAGATTATGATGCTCTGCGCATCAGGCGATTCCGGGATGCCAGCCTGAGCAATTTTGGCGCAGCCTCCGCAGCCATTGCAGATTATTTGATCACCATATCCGCAGCGCTTGCAAACGAAAACAAAGCCGAGGTGAAGTAAGAAAATGATTACACTTTTCCGCAATTTCTACCTTTACCTCGCCGCCACGCTTGATAGCTACTTCCTGGCGCTTTTACTGCTTTCCGCTTTTACCAGTGCACTGCTTTTCTTGTTCAATTGGCTGTTTCGGATCTATCCTCAGCGTGAAGCGCAGGTGCAAGAGCTGCTGGCTCCTCAGATGCAAACTATCCGTAAAAACTATCGAGGTGCCCAGGCTCAGATCAAGCAGCGCCAGCTTTACCAGCGCTATCGCTATCACCCTCTTTTGGCTTTGCGTTCAGCCTTGCCGCTCTTTTTCCAACTGCCTTTCCTTTTTGCCGCCTATCATGCGCTCAAAGGTCTGCCTGCCATCGATGGCCTAAGCTTTTGGCTGGTTCAGAATCTCGGTCAGCCTGATGCTTTGATCCTGGGCTACAATGTCTTGCCCTTTGTGATGACTGGCATCAATCTGCTCACCGCCTGCATCAATCCTGTGTTTAGATTCAAAGAGAAAGTGCAGGCTGCTTTCATCGCGTTCTTCTTCCTGATCCTTTTGTACAAAGCCCCGGCTGCCCTGCTAATCTATTGGACTACAAACAACTTGATCTTCCTGCTCAGGACAGTGTTGCAGAGATTCACCCGGAAAGATAAGCTGCGGGAAAAAGATCCAACCAGTGCCAAGATCAAAGAAGAATTTCCAGCCTTTAAGCTTGCCGTGATCGTCCCCTTTTTGATCCTGATCATTCTGAGCAATTTATTTGAGTTCATCGCCGATGGCGAAGGCCTCTTTTTTTATCGCTTCTCCAAGACGGTTCCGCTTTTGCTGGCCAGTTTGGCGCTGTATTATCAATTGCTGCTTACTGGCAGTTTCCCCTATAAAAAAGCGGGAAAAGCACTGGGAATGCTACCTTTTGCCCTACTGATAATTGCGCATCTTAGCGGTCTATATCTCATCCCCACAAACCGTTTTGTGATCTTTGCCCATCTGAGCGGCCTATATCTTGGACTTTGTGCCGGACTCGCGATTTGGCAGCTCTTCTTTAAGGGTAAAGCTGAATCAAGCGCTGGGGGGGAGAGCAAGCCCCGGCCGGTCTGGAATCTGCTGATCTACACCCTCTGTCTTTTGATCCCCTCTCTGCATCTGGCAGCGGCCAATCCGATGTATCTCAGCGGCTGGTTTTATCCGCTTTTTCTCATCCTGCCTTTTATTATTTTTGCCCTGGCCTGGCTTCTGCTGAAAGCGCTAATGAGCTTGTGGCCGGATCTGAAAAACCCTTACCATTCACTTTATGCCCTCGCTTTTGCCATGCTATTCACCTACCTGCCAGTATTCAGAGCAATGATGCAGAAAAACAGTGCTCACGATGGCGATTTCTGGCTGATCCTATTGGCCGTAATGAGCGTCATCTATCTGCTAAAGCATTATGGCAGCAAGCCCTGGAATCAGATCGGGAAGAGCGCAAAAGCCACTGCATCGCTATCCGAAGCGCCATTCCAGCAGCAGAAGGCAGCATTCAAGCCCCAGGTCATCTTGTACACCGTTCTGGCTGTGTTTTTCATCTTTGCACTGGGCAATTTCATCACTTCCATCCTGAAGGGAGAACGGGTCTCAAAACGCAAGCTACAAGAAATCCCAGCCCTCCTGCAAGACCTGGAATTCAAAGACCAGCCCAATATCTACCTCTTTGTTTACGATGGCGTGCCCAATCCCCGGGTTTTCCGTGAGCAAAATCTGCCGCTAAAGCCTCTGCAAGAGCTCTTCGATCAATACGCTTACAAACTCTATGAAGATACCTACACCCTGGGCAATGAAAGCCTGAACAGCATGGCTATGACCCTCAATATCAGTGCTGAGCAATATAGCTCCGAGGCCAAAATGCAGGATATTTACAGCGGCAATTCCGTGCTCAATCTGCTGCTCACCCAGCATGGCTACGGCAGCTATCACCTTCTGGAAAACTACTATACGGGCGCTTATGCCCTGGCCAATGCAGACTTGGTAACAGAGTATTTCCCCCCCAAAGAACTCAGCAATGTGCAGAGCGATTCTTATCTGACCATTCTGCGCGGCGTCTTGCAAGGCGAATTCAGCTTTGATATCAAAGGCATCATGGCCAGTGGCCGCTATACCGAGACCGACCGGCAAGAGCGCAAACAGGAATTGATCAAAGCTGGCAATAGCCCCAAATTCGTGATCGACCACCTCTCCATCCCCAGTCATTCACAAAATTCCGGCAAATGCCTGCCCAATGAAACCGAGCTCTGGACCCAGCGCTATCTTGAATCCCTGGAGTATCTTGAGCGCGATCTAAAAGCCCTGCAGGAATACGATCCCAATTCCATCGCCATCTTCATCGGAGATCACGGACCTTCCCTTTTGGGAGACTGCTACGTCCTGCAAAATTGGAAACGGGAAGACATCACGCCAGAGCTGATCTGGGACCGCATCGGCACCATGATCGCCATCCATTGGCCCGATCCTGAGCTCGCGGCAAAATACGACAAAAACCTCATCCTTAATCAGGACATTTTTGCTGTGATTTTAGCCTACCTGGCAGATAATTCAGAACCACTTCAACTATTACCGGATCGCACTTTTAGCGGATATGGATTGCTGACTCGGCCAGCGATAAAGTTTAAACAAGGGAAGGTTTTTTGACAGTGTGGGAGTTCTTAGTGGGGGAGTGCAGGAGTTCTTTGTGGGGGAGTTCTTAGTGCAGGAGTTCTTAGTGCAGGAGTTCTTAGTGCAGGAGTGCCGGAGTTCTTAGTGCAGGAGTTCTTAGTGCCGGTGTTTTCTGCGCAGAACTTCCTAACCCAGAACCAAGAACCAAGAACTTCCCAACCCAGAACCCAGAACCCAGAACCAAGAACCAAGAACTTCCCAACCCAGAACCCAGAACCCAGAACCAA
>JAJBAY010000129.1 GCA_020532515.1 Candidatus Cloacimonadota bacterium
GATTCGATATGCTCGGGTGTTGGATTCGATACGCTCGGGTGCTGGATTCGATATGCTCGGGTGCTGGATTCGATATGCTCGGGTGTTGGATTCGATACGTCTCGTGTCGAACAAGGCCGAAGGCCTTGATAAACGGGGAGTTAACCTTGAAAAACGGGGAGTGGGCTTCAAAAAAGGGAGCAGGTTCCGTGCTCTGCAGACGGGGATGTCTGCAATCGTGCACTTTTCCGCATCAGCGTCAGCTAGTGCGTAAATATTGAATTCATTTCAAGCATATCTACATATTTGAATGTTTTTTACGGTTATTTGAAAACATTCTTATACCCTCTGCTCAGACTGCTTTATCCCATTTGTTGCCGTAGAGATGACGTGGAGATACTAGGAATAAATCCTCTTATCTCCACGTCATCTCTAGCACAAACTATACAGAAAGGCCACTGCTATTCGCGGGGTGGGAAGGCTGGAAAAATGGCAGCACGTTACGTGCTCTGCAGACGGGGACGTTTGCAATCGCGCAGTTCCCGCACCGTCTAAAGACAGTGCTACGGCCGGCTAAAGTCAGCGTTACGAACTCTTTGTCTCTTCACAAAAGCAAGTTTACCAGTTGACTTAGCAGACTTCCACTGAGACTGCTAAATTCTTCTTGACAGAATCCCCCGCTCCATTATATTGTATCTACCCATTAGGAGGTAAAGTTATGAACACACAACGTTTTACCATAAAGAGCCAAGAGCTTATAAATGCCATTGAGGAGCTGGCAACCGAGAACGGCCATCAGCAGATCACAGATTTACATCTGCTGGCGGCAATGCTGGAGCAGCCTGAGGCTTTGATTCACCCCATCTTAGCCAAATTGGAAATCTCAGAAGATGATCTAAGCAGACAGATCCATATTGCCTTGCAAAAACTTCCTAAAGTTCAAGGTGGACAGGTCTATCTGGCGCAAGAGGTTTTGGACATCCTGCATTTGGCAGAGAAAGAAGCTGACCGCCTGGGAGATGATTACATCAGCGGAGAGCACATCCTTTTGGCCTTGCTGAATGGCGAAGGTGAAGCAGCCCGGAGCCTTAAATCTCAGGGGCTGACTGAGGACAAGCTGCTCAATGCTCTCAAAGAAGTGAGAGGCAATCAGCGCGTGACAGATCAGAATCCCGAAGCCAAATATCAAGCTTTGGAGAAGTACGCGCGCAACCTGACGCGTTTGGCACGGATGGAGAAGCTGGATCCTGTGATCGGGCGCGATGAAGAGATTCGCCGCACCATGCAGATCCTTTCCCGCCGGCGCAAAAACAACCCCATCCTGATCGGCGAACCTGGAGTGGGTAAAACCGCTATTGCCGAAGGACTGGCCCGCCGGATTGTGGCACGTGATGTACCGGAAATCCTGAAGGGTAAGGACTTGATGGAGCTGGATATGGCAGCGCTGGTGGCCGGTGCAAAATTCCGTGGAGAATTTGAAGAACGCCTGAAAGCTGTGCTCTCTGAAGTGGAAAAATCCAACGGTCAGATCATCCTCTTTATTGATGAAATTCACACCGTAGTGGGAGCCGGTTCTGCAGAAGGTTCTGTGGATGCCTCCAATATGCTCAAACCCGCTCTGGCACGGGGCACTCTGCACTGCATCGGAGCCACCACTATCGACGAATATCGTAAATACATCGAAAAAGATGCCGCTTTGGAACGCCGTTTTCAACCCATCCTGGTTGTTGAGCCAAGCCTGGAGGATACCATCTCCATTCTGCGCGGCATCAAAGAAAAGTATGAAGTGCATCACGGTGTGCAGATTACCGATGGTGCCATTGTGGCCGCAGCCACGCTTTCGGAGCGCTATATAGCGGATCGCTTCCTGCCAGACAAAGCCATTGATCTGATCGATGAAGCCTGTTCGCGCCTGCGTCTGGAGATAGATTCCCTGCCTGCAGAACTGGATGAGATCGAGCGTCGCTTGCGCCAGCTTGAGATCGAAAAGCTATCTTTGGCCAAGGAGAGCAATCAGCTTTCCCAGAGCCGCCTGAGCAAGGTGAAAGAAGAAATGGCTGTGCTCGGGGAAGAGCGGGACAGCATGAGAATGCAGTGGGAACAGGAAAAAGCTGGCATCGAGAAGATTCGGGCTTTGAAAGAGGAGATTGACAGCCTCAAATCTGCCGAGGAGAAAGCTGAACGCGAAGGGGACTATGAAAAAACCGCCCAGATCCGTTATGGCAGCTTGAACCAAAAGCAGCAGGAACTCTTCGCTCTGCGGGAGCAAAACAAGACAGATCAGGATACCTTGCTCAGAGAGCAGGTGGATGAAGAACTGATCGCAGAAGTAGTCTCCAAATGGACGGGCATCCCGGTAGCCAAGCTGGCTGCCAGTGAAATGATGAAACTCCTGGATCTGGAAGATGTGCTGGCGCAAAGAGTGATAGGTCAAAAAGAAGGCATCACCGCTCTGGCCAATGCCATCCGTCGCAGCCGCAGCGGGCTTTCCGACGAAAATCGCCCCATCGGCTCCTTCATCTTCTTGGGCCCTACCGGAGTGGGTAAGACGGAGCTGGCCAAGACTCTGGCGAGCTATCTCTTTGACACCGAAAAAGCCCTCTTACGCCTGGATATGAGTGAGTTCATGGAGCGGCACTCTGTGGCTCGCCTCATCGGAGCTCCTCCCGGCTATGTAGGCTATGAAGAAGGTGGCTATCTCACTGAGGCAGTGCGCAGAAGGCCTTATAGCGTGATCCTCTTCGACGAGATCGAAAAGGCGCACAGCGATGTATTCAATCTGCTCCTCCAGATCCTGGATGAAGGCCGGCTCACCGATGGCAAGGGTAGAACGGTGGATTTTCGCCACAGCGTGATCATCCTTACCTCTAATATCGGCAGTCAGGAGATCTATGCCCATCAGGGCCCGATCGACGAGCTGCGGCCTGAGCTGATGCGCATCTTGCGCGAGTATTTCCGCCCGGAATTCCTCAACCGCTTGGATGACATCATCATCTTCCACCGCTTGGATAAAGAGCAGATCAGGGCTATCGTCAAAATCCAGCTTGCCATCCTGGCCCAGCGCTTGGCCAAGCAGGAGATCGTGCTCACTTTCAGCGACCGTTTGATAGATCACATTGCCGATCTGGGCTTTGATCCTCAGTTTGGAGCGCGCCCCCTGAAAAGAGCTATCCAAAGAGAACTGGAAGACGAGCTGGCCAAAGAATTACTCGCTACAGGATTTGCCGATAATAAGAATATACATATCGATTATAATCCTGATTTAAGCAAGCTATCTATTAAGGAAGAAGAGCAAAGCTAAATTCTCACGCATCCCCCCGAAATTTTCCAAGCCAACCTTGTAGATGCTTGATAGGAGCGGTTTGGCAACCGATAAGTGCTTGAAAAAGTAGTTACGAATATTGGCAACATCTTGGTATATATGTAGATCAA
>JAJBAY010000033.1 GCA_020532515.1 Candidatus Cloacimonadota bacterium
ATATATGCTTAATCCGTTCTCTTACAGTCGTTTATGAATATGTAGTTTTCATAATACTTGTCTTTTAATGCCGAGAAATAGGCCGAAAATACCTGTTTTTGCCCTGGGGGTGGTAAAGTCGGGTTGAGCAGATCTTATGCGGCAGGGACGCTACATGAAATGACCTGCCACTCGGTGTGCCAAAGTGCCGAATATGCCTCGTCTTTCACTATATTTGGGTCATGATTTTGCTGTTCTGCAGGCGTGGTGCCAGTGCTCTTGTTTTCTTAGGCTATAAATTCGTACATTGTACCTGCGTCATTTAAAGATATAGATCAAAAGCGGCAGATAAAACAGGGAAATGATGATGGAAAAGCTGACCATGGTGGCGGCAAATTCGCTGTCCATATTTTCCAGATCGGCAAAGATCAGGGTATTAAAGCCGATGGGCAGGGCCGCGCAGACCGTGATGGTGGTAGCCGTAATCCCTGTGAGTCCCAGCACCAGGCTCAGCAGATAGCCTATGCCCAGTCCTATGCCCATGCGGATAAAGATCGCCCAAAAGGCCTTACCCATGTTCTTCAGCCGGGGCTGGAAATACAGACCCAGAGCGATCATCACCAAGGGCGTGGTGGGCTGCCCGATCAGGGAGAGGAAGTTCAAGGGCAATTCTGGCAGGCTGATACCCGCTATTTTGAGGGAAAACGCGATAAACATCGCCCACAGCGGGGGCATCTTCAGGAATTTGCTCCAGTCTATCTTATCGGTATGGGAATTGTCTCCATATTTGATGGCATTGAAGTAAGTGAAAGTAAAGATCATGAAGGTATTGCCGATATCAAAGAGCGAGGCACGGGCCAGGCCTTCATCCCCAAAGGCAGCGTGGAAAAAGGGCAGAGCCATGGCAGAATTCATGATCATGGTGCCTACCAGGAAGCTGCCAAACATCGCTCTGGGCAGCTTTAGTGCCTTATTGGCCAGATGAGAGATCAGGAACATGCTCAGCACTATCACCATCGCCAGCACGGGGATCAGCAGCATGTCCGCGCTTACCACCACGTTGTTTATGGCGATGATGGTGAGAGCTGGCAGACTCACGCTCAGCACGAATTTCAGCAGGACATGCGCATCCGCTTTCTGCAGCAGCTTGAGCCGTTTTGCCAGAATGCCCACAAAGAAGGCCAAGATCAGCGGGATAATCTTTCCTACAAAGGGATTCATCTACTTCTTACCTTCCACAGTCCTGAAGCTGCGATATAGTACTTCCAATTTGCCATCGAGCATGCGGTTATGGTTCTTTTCCCTTTCCGTCCTGGCCACGGCATAGCGTTTAAATTCATCATGCTGGATCAGTTGTTTCTTGAGCTGCCATTTGTGCCGGTAGCTCTTGCCTTCATATTTCGAGAGCACCTGCAGTTCCTGGCTGTCAAAGCGCCGGTTCATTCCGCTTACGGTCAGCTTCTTCATCTCTACTTTGAGGCGATACAATTCCGCGATCTTGATGATCTTCATGATCTCATCCCGGGAGAGCAAGCCCTCTTCACTCAGTTCATTGTAGATATCCTGTTCGGAGCTGAAGACCCGGCCATTCACGGTGGATAAAGCCGCACTATCAAAGCCATCATCGACGATCTTGATAATGGTATGCCAATCAAAGATATAGCTGGTTTCCTCTTGCACCTTGAGCTCGAAGACATTTTGCATCACGAAGAGCGTGGCAAAGCTGATCAAAAAAGCCAGAACCGGAGCCGTCACCCAGGCCAGAGAGATCTTGCCCAGGATGTTGTAACGGATATTCTTACCACCTTTGGCCAGACCGATGCCGACCACCGCTCCCACGATCACCTGGGTGGAAGATACCGGCACCAGGGGAATGGTGGGCAGGCCCAGGCTCAAAAGCAGATTGTAGAGCCCTTTGGAGGCAAAGAGGAAGAGCACGATGGCCTCTGCCAAAAGCGCGATCAAAGCGGTGATGGGGGAAAGCTGAAAGAGGTCCTTGCCCACAGTGCGCATCACTTTGTGGGAATATGTGTAGATGCCCACCACTATGGAAAGGGCGCCCAGTAGATAAAGCTGTTGCACTCCGGTGAGCACAAAGTGGCTGCCTATGAAGATATCCTTGAAGGGAGAAACCGGAACAAAGACACCCACCACATTGGCGATGTTATTTGCCCCCAAAGAGTAAGCGCCAAAGGCTCCCACCACCACCAGGCCATAACGCACCACGAGGTCTTGCTTTAGCAGATGCAGCTTGGAGCGGTTTACCAAAGGCCTCACCATAAAGAAAAGCAGGGCGGCGATAACGCCAGAGAGCACAAAGGCCACCACCCAGGAAGAGGCGATGGTCAGGATTGAACGGTAATCCGTAAGCCTTCCGGAGAAGACATTCCAGGCAATGATCGAGCCCACGATGGTCTGGGAAGTGGAGACCGGGATGCGGGTGCGCACGATCAAAAAGATGGTAAGCGCGGCAGCCAGAGCTACGGTGAAAGCTCCTCCCAGGGCATCTACAGAACCCAATTTGCCCAAGGTGCCGGAAGGTCCGCTACCTTCAAATACCGCGCCCAGAGTAATGAATATGGAGGCAATCAGTGCGGCACTTTTGAACCTTAACATCCGGGTCTCTATGGCCGGGCCAAAGATATTACCGGTATCATTCGCTCCGAGAGACCAGCCTAAAAACAGGCCGCTGAGCAGATAAAAGAAGAACATCTGAGCCTAAAGCTGCCTTTTGATGGTGTAGATAGCCAGCCGGTCGCAGACATCCTGTGCGGCATCGGAGATCATTTCGATATGGATGGCAAAAAAGCGCAATTGACTTTTGCGGGAGAGCTCAATGTCCAGGGCAAAGATCTGGCGCCGCAATTTTTCACCGATCTGATCTGCTTCGCGCTCGAAGAAATAGACCTTATGGATGTAGTTGTTTACCGCAGACAGGTCACGGAAAAAGGAGCGTACGGCAAAGACGAGCTGCTCCACAGCCGCCACCGAAGCCTTGGTGGTCTGAATCCAGAGATCGTTCAATTCCGGGGGGATCTCCGGCATTTCAATGGAAAATTGCACCAGCGAATCTTTGATATTGTCGATCACCTCATCCGTATTTTCCAGGATGGCAAGCACATCGCCCCTATTTTCAGGGATCAGGGTCCGTTCATACAAAAAGCGCTCGATGCTCACCCGCAGGTCGTCGGCACGGTGTTCCAGCTCCCGGATGGAAGTGAGACGTTCTTCAAATTGATCGATGCGTCCAGCCAGATAATCCTGTATTGCCAGCTGGAAAGTGGTGGCGGAATCGCTGACCATATCCAGGAAGTTGTCAATCTGAGATTCTACAAATCTGGTGGTTTTGAGTAGCAGTGCCATATCTTTACCTTACCTGTTTAGTTCTTTTTCACAGTATAAGCGGTTGGGGATTTTTGTCAAGTAATACTGCTGGGGGTGCCCTGCCTTAAAAGGCAGGGAAATTGTCTTGGGCAGATAGCAGCTTGTGGCACAGGGGCTAAAGCCCCTGCCTATAGTCTTTCAAGGAAGATCTGAGCAGAGCCGGAAAATATAAGCTCATGCATTGAGATCACTGCTTGTAGTCTTTCAAGGGGGGAGTATTGGATTGCAGACGTCCCCGTCTGCAGAGCAGGGGACCTGCTCCCTCTTTTAAGGCCTGCTCCGCTTTTTTGGGACCTAATCCCCCTTTCCACATCATCAGCAGTTCCACCGCCATCAATCAGCAGCCTGCTCTCCTTTTTTGGGACCTAATCCCCCTTTTTCCAAGGCCGCTGGCCTTGCTCGACGCGAGACGCATCGAATCCAAAACTCCCGCCTTGAAAGACGATAGCTGGCGATTTTAACCGCCAGGCCTGGATCTATCGCCCGGGCAAAGACGATTTCCTGGCCTTTTAAGGGCAGGCACCCGCAGCTCTATCATTTTATTTACACAGATCAAGAATATGGCTGCGCAATACAGCTCATACCTTGCTCAGCTTTGTATGACAATTGATAGCAGAGTCGGATTCAGAGCTTTTCGCACTCCACAAAAAAGAGGGGGTTTCCCCCCTCTGAGAAGCATTGTTTTTTTAGCCTAATTTCCGGCTGTTACCTTATAAAACTGTGGCGTATCTTCATAGGACAGGGTAGTAAGCACCTGCCCATCGCCATAGTCGTGATCAAATGTTTTACCCAAGAAGCTATAGGGGCCATCCGGTGTGGAGGCGATATAAACGTTGTAATAAATAGCCTCGCTCACCTGATTCCAGCGGAGTTTCATTTCACCGAGGTTAAAGCATATGCTCAGATTTGCCGGGGCAGGGAGGTTTGTAGCGCCACCCCCGATGGTGATGTATCTGCCATTGACAGTGGTGGTCCGTGGCTGCCAGACGCCGAGCGTATTGGGGTCTATGATCTTATTCAGAACAGGTGTGCCTGAAGTAGTGCCGTTATAGTACCACTGTGCAGAACCGATCTCCGAAAGCAATTGGAAGCTGGTAACACTGATGGTGCCTGTATTGAGAATATATTGATCAGTTATCCCATTGAGCAAAACTTGGTAATTTTGGATGTTGCCATAATTAGTCAGGTCTTTGCGGCTCTTGAGATAGAGATTAGCACTTGAAGGATGGTTTCTGATCGTGCCATAGTTGATCAGGTTTCCATTGATCTCCAAATCATAACTGTTGTTGGAATAATTGCGGATCGTAGCGTAGTTCACCACGTCCTCAAAGTGGCAATTGGTAGCTATCGAGACTTCGCCCCTGAAGATTATATCCTCAGCATTTACATTAATGAGATAGGCATTAGCCGAGAGATCCAGCGTGCTAAAACCGGCAGTATCAAGATAGACATTGTCCAATCTGCCGCCGGACAGGGAGATACCGTAATTGCTCCTGCCATTGTAGAGCAACATGGTGTTGCCATTCAGGATGATATTGGAGCCGGAAAAACGCAGGTCGGACAGCAGCTGAAAATCACCCGTGGATAGAGATTGGACTACCACGGAGCTGATCGCATCTGCGGAGGGAGCTTGCCAGACTACGCTCTGCCCTGTATTGGAAAAGTTTAAGGTATAGTTACTAATGGTTCCATAATCGTAGAGATCACCCAATAAATTCAGAGAAAGATAGCCTGAACTTTCATGGTTTTTGGTGATGCCATGGTTTTCCAGGAGCGTGTTGATGGTCAAGGTGTAGCTGTTATTGCTATAATTTTTGATCGTGCCGTGATTAATCAAGCTGTTAAAGCTGCAATTTACAGCGATCATGACTTCGCCCTGGATGATTATGTCTCCGGCACTCAGATTGTCAATATAGACTCCACCGGAAAAGTTGAGTGTGCTATACCCATCTGTAGCCAGACTGCCATTGTAGAGCCTGCCACCGGAAAGGGAGAGATCGTAGCTGCCGCTATCATCATAAAGGATCAGGGCATTGGTATGCAGATCGATACTTGAGCCTGAAAAATGCAGGTCTGAGAGCAATTGAAGGTCACTTGAACTTGTGGATTTTACTATAACACTGCTGATCGGAGCTGCAGCTGGATCCTGCCAGAGTACTCGCTGCTCTGTATTGGAAAAGCTCAAGGTATTATTACTGATCGTATTGTAATTATAGAGATCGCCCAAAAGATTAAGATAAAGATTACTGGAAATGACACTGTTGCGAATGATGCCATGGTTTTCCAGGAGCGTATTGATGGTGAGAGTGTAGTTGTTACTGCTATGATTCTGTATTGTGGCGTGATTAATCAAGCTGTTATAGCTGCAATTTGCACCGAACATAAGATCACCATAGAGAATGATGTCCTCAGCGTTGAGATTCTCGAGATAGACTCCTCCGGATAGGTTGAGAGTACTAAAGCCATCGGTATCGAGAGTGCCATTTCTGAGCTTACCTCCGATACTTGAGAGGCCATAGGAAGTCTCGCCATTATAGAGCCTCAGGGTCTTACCATTCAAGTTGAGATCAGATCCGGAAAAACGCAGGTCTGAGAGCAATTGCAAAATAACAGTGGACTGAGCAAGGACAAAAAGAGAGCTGATCGGATTTGCCGATGGATCCTGCCAGAGCACGCGCTGCACTGTGTTGGATAAATACAGGGTATTGTTACGGATCGTTCCGTAATCGTAGAGATCACTTAAGAGCTTCAGATAAAGAAAGCCTGAAATGGTAGAGTTGCGAATGGTGCCATGGTTTTCCAAGCGCTCGTTGATGGTGAGGGTGAAGGTGTTATTGTAATAGTTAAAGATCTCTCCATAATTAATCACGGAATCAAATATAACTTCTGAAGCGATCATCGTATCCCCGTCCAAAACTATTTCATCTCCGCTTATATATTGCATAAAACAAGCATTTGAAAGGCTCAGGGTGGCACCATTGCCGCCTTGGATAGTCGCGTTCTTGAGAGAGCCGCCAGACATACTGAGATTGCTGGTTGCAGCAGTGCTGTTCAAGACTAGAGTGGCATTATTCAGGTTCACGCTGGAATTAGTTAGGCTCAGATCGCTAAGCAGGATTATAGCACTGGTGGGATCTGCATCTGTGAGCATAGTTGGCGAGAAAGTGCCGGTACTAAAGATATGCTGATCAGTCGTGCTTACAAAATTAAGTGAGTATGGAATAAAAGTACCGGAATTAACAATATCCCCCCCACTGTACAGGGAAAAGAGACTAGAGATAGTATTGTTCCTGATTGTGCCTGCGTTGTTTAGATCGCCGTAAACATAGAGGTTATAGCTATTAGAGGTGTAATTCTGCAAGATTCCGGCACTGCTGTTTGTGAGATTGAGGCAATAAGCTGTGTTGTTTACCGAAACTGTACCGTTGATAATGACGTTGTCGTCAGCCCCGGGAATTTGGGCTCCGATCCAGGTACTTGCAGCAAACCAATTCCCACCGGCAGTGGTTGAGGCAATGTCTGCAAACAAAAATAAAAAACTAAGTGAAATAAGGGCTAATACCAAGTACTTTTTCATGGTGAACCTCTTTCAATATTTTTGGGATAATCTAATGCGCTATAAGGAAATGTCAAGAAAAATATCCTCTTTCTCTCGCCTATTTAATCAGATTGATTCGCCAAACAATTCTTCCCGTTTCGCTGGGGCTCAAACGGCTATCCATGCCTTACCCCCGAACGCGCTTCCAGCGGAGGTTCGCTTCGAGATGACTCGAAATCACGAGCCATCTCGAAGCGAAACTTTGTTAGAAGCGAATTAATGAACACAGCAAGAGCCGTGCTGGAATTGATCAAACCGCAGGGTAGCTCTCCGTAGCTGTCCAATTTCCTGATTGCGGGCTTTATATGAATGTACAAAAGGGGTAGCACGCCGTGGCTACCCCTGTGATAAAGTCGATCTTAGGCAATGGCTCAGCGGCGTCCATTGCTAAGGGTTTTTACCTTACTTTCTGTGCTTGAACTTTCTCACACCATCACAATCATCGCAACGCTCGCCACCATCTGAATATCTGCCCATTCTCCGGTTTCTGTTGCCCATGCGTGAATTGCGCATGTTTCTATTTCCGTGCATTTGGCCTTGCCCTTGTCTGTTTCCCATCTGGGTGAGCATATGCTTTTGCATGATGGCTTTCTGTTCTTTGCTCAGATCTTTCATCAGTTCCATGACCATGTCCACATGCGCGTTTTTTAGCTGCAATTGTTTGGCAGTGATCTGCTGATTCAGCTCTTTTACGCGTTTGAAGTTTTCGGCTCCCAAAGCATCTTTGGTATCCATTCTGAGGTTCTGAATTTCGGCTTGAATGGTATTGCGCTGCCGTTCAAAAGTAGCTCTGGCGGCATCGATTTTCTTGCTTTGAGCATCGGTGAGTTTCAGTTCTTCCAGGCATTGTCCTTGCCCGCCGGGCATTGTGGCTTTATCGCCAAATCTGCCCTGACGTGGGGTTTGAGCCAGCAGTATGCCAGCGGCCATAGCCATTACGAGGCTAATTACGATTATCTTTTTCATTGTCTTTTCTCCGGTTATATTTGTGTTTGAAAGCTTGTGATCTTTGTTTCATTTGATCGGCGCGGGCGGAAAAGTATTCCTGGGCCTCAGCCGCGCTCATTTGTTTACGAATTTCCAGTAGTCTATGTGCCAAAGCGCGCTCAAGAGAGCCTTGGGCAGCCAGTGAATTATCTATTATCGCGGTAATATTTGTTTCATCGATAGGGTCCTTGGCCAGCTCGCGCATGAGCTCTATCTTGCTCTCGTTAAAGTGCTGGTGCAGCGCCCGGATTTCGGGGTTCCACATCACTTGGTCATCTTGCAGATGCGAGGGTAGGGCGATTCTTTGATATCTGCTGTGTGGAGCTCTGGCGGGACAGGTTCTGCTAAAACGCAGCCATAAGATCGAGCCCAATACGGCCAGATTGAAGGCCAGGGAGATAAAAAGCAGGATTACGATAGTGCGTTTAGTCATCATAGGCCTCCATCAGGCTCTGCTCGCCAAAGCTGATATAGCTGTATTCGGTTTCATTTTGAGTAGCCAGCTCGTCACCTTCATAGCCCTTGATGCCCACCAAGGTGCCGGCCAGAAGGCCGAAGATGATGGCCAGGCTGGCGGTGGCATAAGATAAAGCGCGCCCCCCTGCCCAGCTTTGCTTCTTCTGCCGGGGCAGATTGTCCAGAATGCGGTGATGCAGCCACTGGGGATATTCCGCTTGGGGCAGCTCTTTGAGTGACGTTTGCAGAGCCAGATTGCAGCTTTGGATACTGGTACAGGAGGCACAGTTTTGCAGGTGTCTGCAGAGGGCCTGATTGCGTTTTGCATTCAGTTCATTATCTTGCTGAAGGCTGATGTAGCGTTCTGCGGTTTTGCATCTCATGTGTCTCTCCTTAAAAGTAGTAACCGATCTGCGGTTCTGCACATTATACCTTGTTCTCCTGGTTATCCTGCATTATTTTTTTGCGCAAGATGCGTTTGGCTCGAACCAAGAGGGTTTCCACCGCTTTCACACTGATGCCCAGGCGCTGCGCAATTTCTTTGTAGGAAAGACCTTCATAATATTGAAGCTGGATCACCGCAGCCATACGGGGCGGAAGTTCTGCCACCGCTTTTTGTAAGGTGGAGTAGTCCACTTCCTCGGGCTTGGTAGGCTGGGGGATATGAGCAAAGGACTGGGGATCTACAGAGATATAGCGGGATTTGTTCTTCAAAAAGGTCATGGCTTTGTTGTGCGCCACACGGTAAGTATAGGAAAGTGCGGTGGGCTCTTCAATGCGCTCAAAATTCTCGAAAATAGCGATAAACACCGCCTGCACAAGATCCATAGCATCTTGTTCGTTGGCAGTGATTCCCATCAGATAGCGGAAAATCCGCTTTTCATGGGCGCTCAGAAACTGATCAAACTGTTCTTTCTTCATCCATATACCATATTTATATACTAAGGCATAGGCAGTTTCCTGCAAGAGAAATGGGCAGCGGCAAAATCTCTCTTGACTGTTTTATAGTCTCAGAAAAAGATGTGGAGATGAAGAAAAAGAAAGCTAACGCCAGTATCTATTTCCTTGCGCGCAAATATCTTGCCGGCAGGAGCGCTCTGGGCATCAGCAGGGATTATACCCTTACTTTGATCGGCATCACTTTGGGTGTGGTGGCTTTGATCACCGTGAGTTCGGTGATGAATGGCTTTCGGGAAGATATTAGCGGCAGGATTATCGGCACTTTGTCCGAGCTGCGGCTCTCCAAGCCCGCTGGGGCCTTGCTTCAGGATTATCAGCCGCTGCTCGAAAAACTGGGAAAAGAAGGCTTTACTGCGGCCCCGGTGGCTCGCACGGAATTGCTGCTCCGAAATGGCCAAAAGTCTGCCGCTGCGGTGGTCTTTGGCATCGATCCCTACCGGCACAAAGCGGTGAGCCCCCTGCTGAATCAACAGAGCCAAAAAGATGCCTTGCATGGGATCCTGGCCGGTGAGCTCGTGCCCGAGAGCTTCAGTGAGGATGGGATAGCCCTGGGCTCCACTCTGGCGGGAGAATTGGGCCTCTATATAGGCGACGAGGTGCAGCTCATCTCGCTGCTCTTCAATCAGCCTACGCCCTTTGGCCTCATGCCCATGGTCAGAAAACTAAAGGTAAAGGCGATCTTTGCAGCCGGCATGCCGGAGTATGACCAAAGCTATTCTTATGTCCCTCTGCCGGTGGTGCAGGCTTTCAATTCTTATGATACCCAGGTGGATTATCTGGAAATACGCAGCAAGAATCCGCAGAAGAGCCGGAAGCATCTGGCACAGCTCAGCCCACTTTTCCCGGGCTATAAGCTCGAGGATTGGAGCAGTTTCGACGCCTCCTTATATGGCGCCATCCGCTTTGAAAAATATCTGATGTTTGTGATCCTGCTGTTTATGTTTATCATTGCCAGTTTCAATCTCACTGGCAATCTGCTCAAAATGATCAGCCAGAAAAGGGCGGAGCTGGGCCTCCTCAAAGCCTTGGGTTATCAGGGTGAAGAGCTGCGCAAACTCTTTATGTATCAGGCCATGATGCTCTGCACTTTGGGCATCGCCTTGGGGATAGTTATCAGCACCATCCTGCTGGTGATTCAGGCCCGGACCGGCCTCATCAAGCTGGATCAGAGTATTATTTTGCCTGTGAAGATGCAGCTTACGGATTATCTTCTGGTTATAGTGGTGTCCTATCTGCTCACCTGGCTCAGCGTGCTGGTGCCGCTAAATAATCTTAAGAAAATCAACGCGGTGGAGCTCATCCGCCGCAACGCATAAATAAAAAGAGGTATATTATGAATCGTCAAGACGCTTATCGCATTGCCATTGAGGCAGAAATCCGCTCCCAGAATCTCTATAAAGCCCTGGCTAAGAGCTTTAAGAATGAACAAACTGAGCAGTTTTATAACCAACTGGTGCTGTATGAAAAGGACCACGAAGAAAAGGTGCGCGGGCTGTATGCCAAGGAATTCCCCCATGAAAAGCTTAAATTGGTGGGATCCCTGGATATGCAGATGGAAGGCCTGGAACTGGGCGATCCCAAAGCCGTGCTGGAATTTGCCATCTCGCGTGAAGAGCTGGCGCAAAACATCTATCTCAAGCTCGCGGAGCAGAGTGAAGATGCAGATACCAAGGCGCTCTTAGAACAGCTTGCCAAGGAAGAAGAGCATCACAAAGAACTGCTTTATGCTGAGGTCGAGAAGATCCAAGGACTGCTGAAGTGGTTTGACCGCTCTGAGCTCGACGGCTTTATGGAGCATTAAAACTTGCTGGAAAACCAAAGCGATCTCTTTGAAGATGAGGAGCTTGCCTCGCGCCAGGTACCCTTGGCGGAGAAGCTGCGGCCCCAAGGCCTAAAGGAGCTGAAGGGACAGGAAAAGCTCGCAGCGCCGGATTCCCTGCTGGCGCAGATGATTGCGACCGATAGCTATCACAGCTTCATCCTTTGGGGCCCTCCGGGTAGCGGTAAAACCACTATTGCCCGGATCATCGAAGGTGCCTCTGCTCAGCGCTTTATCCATTTTAGCGCAGTGATGTCCGGCATCAAGGATGTAAAAGCTGTGATGAAAGAAGCGGATTATCTGCATCGGAGCTCAGGCGAGCGCAGCATCCTCTTTATCGATGAGATTCACCGCTTCAACAAGTCTCAACAGGATGCCTTTTTGCCTTTTGTGGAAAGCGGGGCCATCATTTTGATCGGAGCCACCACGGAAAATCCTTCTTTTGAAGTGATCCCCGCCTTGCTCTCACGCTGCCATGTCTTTGTCTTGGAAGCTTTAAAAGAAGTGGATCTCAGGGAGATTCTGCATCGGGGTTTTCAAGAGCTGGGGCTGGAAACGGATGAAGACGTGATCGGCTGGCTCGCGCAAAATAGTGGGGGAGATGCACGCCGGGCGCTGAACGAACTGGAACTCATCCAAGGCTATCTCAAAGAAACCCCCCATCCTGAAATCCAGGTTTTGGCGGGGGCTCTGGCCAAAAAGACCATGTTTTACGACAAAAACCGCGAGGAGCATTACAACCTCATCTCGGCCTTGCACAAATCCATGCGTGGCAGCGATCCCCAGGCAGCTTTGTATTGGCTGGCGCGTATGCTGGAGGCTGGAGAAGATCCGCGCTATGTGGTGCGCCGCATGATCCGCTTTGCCAGTGAAGATATCGGTCTGGCAGATCCCGCTGCCCTCACTCAGGCCTTGGCTGCCAAAGATGCCCTGCTCTTCGTCGGTATGCCGGAAGCCAGCAATGCCCTGGCCCAGGCCGCAGTCTATCTGGCCACCGCACCCAAGAGCAATAGCCTCTACAAAGCCTACAACGCTGCTGCCAAAGATGCTCACAAAACCAGCCACTACGGGGTTCCGCTCAATATCCGCAATGCCCCCACCAAGCTGATGAAAGACCTGGACTATGGCAAAGGCTATCAATACGATCATGATTCCGAGCATAAGTACATCTATGAGAAGTGCTTCCCGGATCAGATGCAGGAGCAGGTCTATTATGAGCCGGGCGAATTTGGCTTCGAAAAGGAGATCGCCAAACGCATCGCCTGGTGGGAGAAGCTAAAGAATACGTAACGCTGGCTTTAGCCGGCCGTAGCACTGTCTTCAGACGGTGCGTGTAACTGTTCAAAAAATAATAGTCACACGGATTGTGCGGATCAAACGGATTTTCACGGCTAAAGCAAATTACAGGAATACATGAGGCGGCCACAGGATTGCAGGCGTCCCCGCCTGCAGAGCGAAGGTGTTACGGGATTACAAACGTCCCCGTTTGCAGAGCACGGGACCTCTTGCCTTTTGAAAACTCACCACCCTTTCTTCAAAGTTTACTCCTCTGTCATCAAGGCCTGTGGCCTTGTTCGACCCGAGACGCATCGAATCCAGCAAGCCCACCCTAAAACCCTAAAACGTAAAAACGCTAAAACGCTAAAACCCAAAAAACCCTTGACAAAAGCTCCCCTTCCACAGATCTTGCAAAGCTATAGTATAAAATAATATACGCGGATCATCCGCATGGAGAACACTAATGGATTACCAGTTTACAGAGATTGAAAAAAAGTGGCAACAGACCTGGCAAGAGCGCCGGATTGCCAACGCCCAGGACTTTTCAGAGAAGCCCAAGTACTATGTGCTATCGATGTTTCCCTATCCTTCCGGAGTTCTCCATATCGGCCATGCCTCAAACTATGCCATCGGTGATGCCATCACGCGTTTGAAGATGATGGAAGGCTATAACGTCTTGCAGCCCATGGGTTATGATTCCTTTGGCATGCCCGCGGAAAACTATGCCATCACGCACAATTCTCATCCCAGAATTACCACGGAAGAACACATCGTCAATATGCGCAAGCAGTTCGACGGCATGGGCTTTTTCCTGGATTGGGAGCGCGAGATCAGCACCTGCCGCCCGGATTATTATCATTGGGGCCAGTATATCTTCAAAAAGATGTATGAAAAGGGCTTGGTTTACCGCAAGAAGAGCTTCCAAAATTGGTGTGAAACCTGCAAAACGGTTCTGGCCAATGAGCAGGTAGAGGATGATGCCTGTTGGCGCTGTGGCTCTGAAGTGATCCAAAAGGAAATGGACCAATGGTATTTCCGGATCACTGATTATGCCGAGGAATTGCTTGATTTTTCTGACGTGATTGAGTGGCCGGAGCGGGTGATGACCATGCAAAAGTACTGGATAGGCAAAAGCGAGGGTGCCCGCATCGATTTTACCCTGGAAAATAGCTTGCAGAAGATCCCGATTTTCACCACCCGTCCGGATACCATCTTTGGCGTTACCTTCATGGCGCTGCCTCCGGAGCATCCACTGGTGCAGAGCTGGCTGGCAGAGGAGCCCGATAATGCTGAATTGCAAAGCTTTTGCAAGCGGGTGATGAACGAGGATAAGATGCTGCGCTCCAGTGCGGAAAGCCTGAAAGAAGGCGTCTTTAGTGGACGCTACGCAATCAATCCTTTGAACGGTGACAAGGTACAAATCTGGATCACGAATTATGTGTTGATGGATTATGGCACGGGGGCTGTGATGGCAGTTCCGGCGCACGATCAGCGCGATTTTGACTTTGCCAAAAAGTATGATATCCCCATCAAGATCGTCATCCAAAATCAGGATAAATCTCTGAAACTGGAAGACATGACCGAGGCCTATACCGAGCCCGGCATCATGACTGCCTCAGGGCAGTTTGATGGTCAGGATAGCGAAGCCGCCCAAGGGGAAATCACCCGTTGGGTTCAGGAAAAGGGCTGGGGAGTGGCTACGGTTACTTACAGACTGCGGGATTGGGGCATTTCCCGGCAACGCTATTGGGGCAATCCCATTCCCATGATCCATTGCCCCAAGTGTGGCATAGTTCCCGTTCCGGATGAAGATCTGCCGGTGCTTTTGCCGGATGAAGTAGAGGTGGGACAGACCACCTCAAATCCCCTGCTCAGCGTGCCGGATTGGCTGAATGTCAAGTGCCCGGCCTGCGGCGAAGACGCCCGTCGGGAAACCGATACCATGGATACCTTTGTGGATTCCTCCTGGTATTATGCCCGCTATGCGGATGCGCACAACCCCGATCTACCCTTCGACCCTGCCAAAGCCGATTACTGGCTGCCGGTGGATCAATACATCGGTGGGATCGAGCACGCCTGCATGCACCTTTTGTATGCCCGGTTCATCTATAAATTTATGCGGGACATGGGCTGGGTAAAAGGCAACGAGCCCTTTGTACGCCTGCTCACCCAAGGCATGGTGCTCAAAGATGGCGCTAAGATGAGCAAATCCAAGGGCAATACCGTGGACCCTCAATATATCGTGGACCGCTTTGGTTCGGACACCCTGCGGGTCTATCTGCTCTTTGCCTCTCCTCCCGAAAAGGATGTGGAATGGAACGATGACGCGCTGATGGGCGCCTTTAGATTCCTCAGCAGAACCTACCGTTTGATCAAAGGCAATCTGCCCGCGATCCAGCAAGGGCTACAGGCCTCTGGTAAGGCTGAAGAGCTTTCTCCGGAACTGAAAGAATTGCGCTTTAGCACCCATCACTGCATCCAAAGATGGCTGGAAGACTCGCTCACGCGTATGCAATACAATACCGCTATTGCCGCTGTGATGGAGCACCTGAATCACTGTACTGCAATCAAATCCACAGATGATTTGAACCCTGCTGAACTCTCTGTTTATGCAGAGGCTTGCAGCATTATTCCCCAGCTTTTGTATCCTTTTGCCCCCCACATGGCAGAAGAGCTGTGGCAGGTGATGGGTCACCCGAATCTGCTGCATGAAAGCGGGCTGCCTACTTATGAAGAGAAATACCTGGCTCAGGATACCGTCACTTACGTGATCCAGGTGAATGGCAAGATCAGAGGCAAACTGGAAGTGGCGCCGGATGCCGCTGCTGGGATTTTGCAAGAGATGGCACTGGAAGTGGAGAATGTGGTCCGCGCTCTGGAAGGCTTTGAGGTCAAGAAGATCATCGTGATTCCGGGTAAAATGGTGAGTATCGCGGCAAAGCCCCAGAGCTAATATTAGCCCTTATTAACAACTGACTTGAAAGACTTAAGGCAGCGATTTGATCGCTGCCTTAAGTCTTTCAGGGAGATGAGAGTTTCCTTGCTGCCCCTGGATTGCCCAGGTCTCGTCTGCAGAGCACGGGAAGCGCTCCCCTTTTATTGCGGCTTTTCGGCAAATTGAGCTTGGGAGCTAATCCTTTCAAGGCCTTCAGCCTTGTTTGACTTAAGACGCATCGAATCCAGCACCCCCGCACTCAAAAGATAAATTCCTGGCGCACAGCTCTGCAATGATAGAGAGTTTCTTTATCAAGATCCAGGATAGCAGAGAGCAGGTCATACAGGGAGGGGCTTTCCAGCTTCTTTTCGATGAAGAGCTGTTGATCTTGGAGCTGTAACGAGATCACGATTTGCTTCAGATCATAGCGTTTGCTGCGCTTTTCAGTTTGTTTGAGATAGCTGAATTCTTCTGTCAAAGCGAACTCTTCCAGGCGCTGAGCAGCGTGGGCTACAAGGTCTGTGGGCAGCTCCAGCAGCAGCTTTTCATTGCTGGGCAGAGGGGGACGTTTGTCTATTCTTACGCAATCGGTGATCTTGAAATCAGGAATCCGGCTCTGGCGAAATTCCTGCAGGATGGCCTCGGGCTGGAGCTCTTCATAAAAAGAGATGTCAAAATACTCGCAGAGGCTCTCCATGCCCACAGGCAAAGGCGGAGAGAGGCTGACTTTGGGATGGGGGGAAAAGCCCATGGTAAATACGGTGGGCAACTGAAGCACGGCCACGCGGCGGAAGAGCATGCGCATCCAATCCAGATGAGAGATGAAGCGCAAAAGGCCGGTCTTTTGGTAGCTCACACGATAGCGGAATTGTACATGGGGATTGAACTGCTGGGCTTTGGGGCTGGAGGCTGCATCGGGCGGGGGTAGCGCGGTTTGGGGAGCATTCACCGTTTGAGCCTGATCGTCACAGGCGCCGCACTGTGTACAGAGTTCCCGGCAATCTTCGGTGGTTTCTTCGGCCAGGGATTTCTCATACTCCTGCACCAGGAAGGCTTTGCAGACTCCGATATCGACAAAATCCCAGGGTAGAGGTTCATCGATCTCAAAAGCGGAAAGATAGTGGGAACTACTGGTGCCGGCAGCCTCAAAAGCGCCTTCCCATCTGCTATAGTTCCAGTTTTCGCGCCAGGCATCAAAAAGAGCGCCATTTTGCCAGGCGGTATAAATCACTTTTGCCATGCCGAGGTCGCCTCTGGTGATGCAGGCTTCGAGCACGGAATTCTCTATGGTATGGTACTTTGCGCGGATGTTCTTGGCTTTGAAGAGGGCACTTTTGATTGCTTGGGCGCGCTGAAGCAACAGTTCCGGGGAGAGCATGGGTGACCATTGGAAGGGTGTGAAAGGTTTTGGCGTGAAGGGGGAGAGGGTGATGCTGATCTGCATACGCTTCTTGGTCAGGAGGTTAATGCGCTGCACCAGGTCGATGATGGCCTGAATGTCTTCATCAGTCTCGGTGGGGAGGCCGATCATGAAATACAGCTTGATCTTTTGCCAACCCAGGCCCAGGGCGAGCTCGACCCCGCGCAGGATCTCCTCTTCGGAAAGGTTCTTGTTGATCACATTGCGCAGGCGCTGAGAGCCGGCTTCTGGAGCAACAGTTAGCCCTTCGCGTCCCAGGCTTTCCATCAGGCTCACCAGGGAGTCGTCCAGGCTATCTACCCGCAGCGAGGGCAGGGAAATATGGGTCTTGTCGGTATTCATCTGGCCCAGCAGGCTGAAGAGTAGCTCGCGAATGCAGGTGTAATCGCTGGAGGAAAGCGAGACCAGGCCCGCTTCATCCCAGCCACTGGCTTTGACTTCGGCCAAGAGCTCGCGCAGGATGTCTTTGGGATCACGTTCGCGCACTGGGCGATAGAAGTATCCGGCATGGCAAAAACGGCAGCCACGGGAGCAGCCACGCATGATCTCCGCGACATAGCGATTGTGGGTGGCAAGTTGCCAGCTTAGCAGTTGGGGGCTATGCAGATTCTCTGAGGTATGAAAGCCGGAGTATTTCTGGCTGCGGATGGGTTCCTTAGGAATCTCGATCTCCCAAGGAGAGTCCGGGTTGGTCTGCTGTGGCACCCAAACGCCGTCCAAACGCGCCAGGGCAGCGAGCCGGCCAGCGCGATCCGGAATGTCCCGCAGGATTTCCGCCATCTGGACAATACCTTCCTCCGCTTCTCCAAAAAAGAAGACATCAATGAAGGGCGCCAGAGGCAAAGGATTGGTGGCACAAGGGCCGCCAGCCATCACGATGGGGTCTTCCGAGTCACGTTCGCAGGAAAAGATGGGGACGTGGCTGCGCTCTATCAGCTCCAGCACATTCGTGAAGGTGAGTTCGCTCTGCAGAGTAATGCCCAGGACGTCAAAATCCCGGGCAGAGACTCGGCTTTCCAGTCCAAAAAGGGGAAGGTTCTCTTGTTTTAGCAGATCCAGTAAATCCAGCCAGGGCAGATAGACGCGGTCTGCCATGGCGTAGGGCAAGCGGTTTATAATGGAATACAGGATCTTCAAACCAAGATGTGAGATGCCCAGCTCATAGACATCGGGGAAGGCAAAAAGCAGGCGTACGGGATGCGCTGCGAAGTCCTTGCGGACGGCATTGATCTCGTGATCGATATAGCGGGAGGGCTTGGCCACCAGGGGCAAAAGATGTTCGATATTTATCATTGATTCTACCTTATTAAGTTTCATAAGGCAAAGCTGGGGGGAAGGGGGGATTTGGTCAAGAGAATTGTTTTTTGGGGCTCTCACAGATCTCACAGATTTCACAGATCTCACGGATTTATGGGAATTAGGGGGCACGCAGATTACGCAGATTACGCAGATTTTGGGGTTCTCACAGATCTCACAGATTTCACAGATTTCCTTTTTGGATAAGGGTATTTGTGAGGTTAGCTTTTGATGAAGCTAAGGCTATTGATTGTATTCTCTTAAAAGTATATCAATTAAATCTGTGAGATCTGTGAGATCTGTGGGAGCTTTAGACTATACAACGAATCGTAAGTCAATTCCCAGCATGCTTTACGGGCTCACGGGATAGAATATTGTTTGACATAATTAGCTGATATAAAAGGATGGACGTATGATCTGCCGAGATATTAGCAAAGACATTGTCAGAGAGCTGAAAAGCTTGCCCCAGGGCTGGGTTTTTTATGCGCTGAAAAGCGACACAGAATACCTGTATGCCGGCATTGGTAAGGGGGCAGGCAAAAAGCTCCATGGATACTGGCTAAGGGCACAAGAAGACAGGCTTTTAGCCGAGGTTTTTGAACAGGCCAGGACGCTGGAATATTGCGTAATGCCGGACAGCATGCAGGCCCTGGCGAAGCTGAAAAGCTTTGCCATGGAGCATCATCCTCTCTATCAGCATCGCATCTATCCCTGGGCAGAATACGTCTATCTGGGACTCGATAGCCACCGTTTCCCCTTTGTGGGCATCCAGCAGTATAGCAATGACGATTGGCAGTATATCGGCCCCTTCCAGAGCCGCTTTTTCCTGGTCGATCTCTTGGACAGCCTCTCCCGCATTGTGAAACTGCCTTTTTGCGAGACGGGGACTTTCCCTTGCGACAAATTCGACAGGGAGATCTGCCGGGGCTGGTGTCTGGCGCTTTCCACCACAGAAGAGACTGAGCTGGAACACGATCTTGACAAGCTGGATATCCTGCTGAGTGAGACCTTTATGCACCCTCAAAACGGGATTTTGGAGATGGTGCAAAAGGAAAGAGATGCCTACTACGATGATCTGGAATTTGCCAAAGCCGACCTTTTGGACGATGAGATCAAGCTGCTGTCCGGCTATCGCGAGTGGTTGAATTTCCTGTATGTGATCAAGGATTTGAGCTGGGAAACAGATGAGTTCAGGATCGAACGCGGACAATTGGCACAGGCCACAGTGGATGGCAAGAGATACGACTTCCCCATCGACAAAGCCGAATACCGGGACAATGAAAAGCTGGCCATACCATTAAGTATAACTGATGAAATGAAAATAATATATGACTATTTTAAGGAGCGAGCTAATGCATAACGAGCTGAATAAAGTCTCAATAGTGAAATCCTCACAACAGGGGAAAGTGCGTGATATATATGATCTGGGCGAGGAGCTTTTGATCGTAACCAGCGATCGCATCTCTGCCTTTGATGTGGTCTTCCCCAATCTGATTCCGGATAAGGGCAAGGTGCTCAGTGGCATCTCGGCGCACTTCTTTAAAGAGACCCGGGATATAGTTCCCAACCACTTTATCACCGACAAGGTGGAAGAATACCCGAAGGAACTGCATACTTTTAAGGAGTATCTGCAGGGACGCTCCATGCTGGTAAAAAAGACCCGTGTCATTCCCTTTGAGTGCATCGTGCGTGGTTATATCAGCGGCAGCGCCTGGATAGAATATCAGCGCACCTCCACCGTGGGTGGCATGATGATCCCCGAAGATATGCAGCAAAGCCAAAAGTTCCCCAAGCCGCTATTCACTCCTTCCACCAAGGCTACCGAAGGCCATGATGTGAACATCTCCTATCGCGAAATGCTGGCCCACATGGACGAATGGATCGCCCGGGAACTGAAGGATAAATCCGTGACTCTGTATAACTATGCCCACGATCTGCTGAAGAAATCCGGCATCCTGGTGGCAGATACGAAGTTTGAATTTGGCAGCATCGGCAGTCAAATCATCTTGATCGATGAATGCCTCACGCCGGATTCATCGCGCTTTTGGGATATTGAGAGCTATGAGATCGGGGAGAGCCCGAAGAGTTACGACAAACAATATATCCGGGACTTCCTAAACCAAAGTGGCTGGAACAAACAGCCTCCAGCTCCCACTCTGCCAGATGAAATCATCCAGAAGACCCGCGAGAAATACCTCAAGATCTATAAAATCATTACAGGAAAAGAAATCTCATGACCAAGATAATCTGCATTGTGGATGACGAGGAAGAACTGGTTCACAATCTCAAGATCGAGATTCAGGAATTGCGTCCCGAATGGGAAATCCACACCTTTTCAGATGGTCTGAAGGCTCTGCAAAAGATCATGCACGGCCAGGTAAGCCTGGTGCTTACCGATATCGCCATGCCGGATATGGATGGCTATGAGCTGTTTTGGCGGGTGAAGGATTATGATGCCAAGATCCCCGTGATCATGATGACCGGCTTTGGCTACGACCCCAATCATGTATTGGTGCGCGCTAAAGTGGATGGCCTCAAAGATGTGATCTTCAAACCCTTTGATGTGGAGAAATTGGTGGCTATCATGGACCGAAAACTCAGTGACTGTGAAGCACAATAGCTTTGTCCAAAAGCATTTATTAACACGTTCATGGCTCAGCTACAGCATGTATCCGGCCTCTCTCCTCTATGCCGGATACATGCGCTGGCGTCGCAAATACCTCTTTCCACAGCCCTATAGGCCGCTCTATAAAGTCATCAGCATCGGCAATCTCAGCCTGGGCGGCAGCGGCAAGAGCCCCATCGCAATTGCTCTGGCGAAAAGCTTGCAACAGCATAATCTTTTTCTGGCATATTCCTCCCGTGGCTACAAGTCCTGGATGGAGAATTCCGCCAGCCTCATCTATGATGGGCGCCGACTGCTGGCCACGCCTGAGGTGGCTGGAGATGAGGCCGTGATGGCTGCCGTGCAGCTGGATGATGTACCCGTCTTTAGCGGCAAGCTCCGGACAGCGGTGCTGCAATTGGCCGAGAAGTATTTCCCCCATCTGAATGTCATGATCCTGGACGACGCCTTTCAGCATCTGAAGGTAGCGCGGGACATTGACATCGTGGTCTTTGATAGCGAATTGGGTCTGGGAAACGGCTTTGTCTTGCCGGCGGGATATCTGCGTGAGGGGCTTTCTGCCATCTCTCCACAGAGCATTTGCATTCTGCATCAAAAGCCCTGGAGTAAGAAGAATCCAGAGCTAAAGGCCAAACTATCTGCCACTGGAGCTTCGGTGTATGAGGTGAAAAGCAGCAGTGGAAATATCCTGCACAAAGGCAAACGAGTCCGGCCGCAAGATCTGAAGGACAAGAAGATCACCCTGCTATGTGCCATAGCCCATCCGGAGTCTTTTGTCAAAAGCGCCCAGATGCTGGGTATTGCCTATCAAAAGCAGCTTACTTTCCCTGATCATCATAGTTTTACGGACGATAAAAGCCTGGCTCTGCTGAAGGCTGATGATAGTGACTATCTGCTCTGCACCGCCAAGGATTTTGTAAAATTGAGCCAGGATTTCCGGGACAAACTGCTGTTGCTTACCATGGAGACCTATTTGCAGCAAGATCTTATTGAAGAGATTCTCAGCCGCCTGAAAGCTTAGAATTTATAGCACTCTTTCCAACCGAGTGGATAATGCACTCTACCCTGGTATTGAGATTATTGTAAGACTTTGAGTCCAAAGTAGCCGCAGGATGAGAGCAAGAGAAGCTTGGATATTCATCTCTGAGCTGCCGCTTATCCCATTGCTTGCAGTAGAGATGACGTGGAGATAGCAGGAAAAAATGCTCTTATCTCCATGGCATCTTGAGCGTATCTAATGCAGCAGGGGCACTGCAAGAGCTCGTTTTGTAAGATAGCCGAATTTACTCCTCTTCCTCAAACGGTCTCGTCATCCGGGAATAGATAAACTTTTGACTTCCGGCTTCCACCAGATTCTTGAGTTTGTCCGCTATCACTTCCGCCTGATCCAGATAATCTATGGTATTCAGTCCGCCTGCTGCATCGCATTCTCCATTTTGAATCATCAGCAGGATTTTGTTGCGCAAGTTGGCGTGTTGCTCGTTAATGCGTCCTTCCATCTCAAAGATCTTGAAGCTGAGGTCATCCTGCATATCTACCAGATAATCCAGACCGAGATCCAGCATAAACATCATTTTTGCTTGCATATCATCAATCATGCTGGTAAATTCCAAGCTAAGCGGAACTTTCTGCGCGGTGATTTGATAATTCAGGATGCGGTTTACCTCTTCGGTAAAATCGCCGATCTTTTCGATATCATTCACCGTGTGGAGGAGCGCCGGGATTTTTTGGATGATGTCATCGGCGTTGGTTTTTTCGTTTACCGCCACCAGATACAAAGTGATTTCTCTTTGCAGTTGATCAATTGCGGCTTCAATGCGGCTCACCCGAATTTGCTTTTTGTAGCTTTTATCTTTGAAGGCTTCGTAGCTCACGGTGAGTCCCAAATGCACCAATCTCAGCATTTCTCGCATTTCTTTGATGGATTGCCCGATCGCCAGTTCGCTGTTTGAAATCAGGTGATAGTCCAGGTGCTTGGGTTCGCCCAGGCTCATGGTATCGGTTTTGTCCTGGGGGATGAGTTTGATGGCTGCCTTGGCAAAGAGTCCCGCAAAGGGCAGGCAGATCATGGTATTGAAAATGTTGAAAAAGGTAT
>JAJBAY010000034.1 GCA_020532515.1 Candidatus Cloacimonadota bacterium
CCCCGAAGACATCTTGGTATAGGAGGAAAGAATGGGACAAGCATATTCTGCCGGACTCACAGTAACTGAAAGCATAATATTACGCAAAGAACGCATCATGCCCCTGAAGGGCAAAGTCTTGGTCACAAAAGGCACCAAAGTCAAAAGCGACGATGTGATAGCCGAGACCCTGCTGCCCGGTAAGGTCTTACCTTTCAACCTGGCCAACAAACTGGGCGTGACTCCCTCACAACTCGAGAAATACATTAAAATCAAAACAGGTGATCAGATCACCCAAAAGACTGTTCTCGCTGAGAATTCGGGCTTATTTGGCCTGGGCTTATTCAAGAGCATAGTCCACTCACCCATCGAAGGAGAGGTGGAAAATATCTCCGCCGTCACCGGACAGGTGCTGCTGCGCGAGCCCCGCATCCCTGTGCAGGTCAAGGCCTTCATCGATGGCATAGTCACCGAAGTGATCCCCGAAGAAGGTGTGGTCATCGAGAATAAAAGCGCCTATATCCAAGGCATCTTTGGCATCGGAGACGAGACCACAGGTGAGATCAAAATGCTGGCCACCACTCCGGATGAAGAGCTGGATGCAGGCCGCATCGATGAAAGCTGTCGTGGTAAGATCATCGTGGCGGGTAGCTTTATCCCTTACCACGTGATCGATATCGCCATCAAGCATGGCGTGAAAGCCATCATCACCGGCGGCATCGACGACCAGGATATCAAAAAGCTTCTGGGCTACGATATCGGCGTGGCCATCACCGGACACGAGAAGATCGGTCTCACCATCATCTGCACCGAAGGCTTTGGTAAAATTACCATGGCCAAGAAGACCTTCAATTTGCTGAAGAAATTCGATGGACATAAAGCCTCCGTGCATGGCCATACCCAGATCCGCGCTGGCGTGATTCGTCCTGAAATCATCATCCCTCTGGATTTTGAAGAAGATGAGCTCGTCAGCATCAAAGCCACCCTGCCCGTGCTGGAAATCGGTACCCTCATCCGCATCATCCGCAACCCCCATTTTGGCAGCATTGCCAAGGTGACAGGCCTGCCGGAAGAACTCACGAAAGTGGAATCTGAGACCCTGGTGCGCATCCTCGAAGCTGAATTCGAAGATGGTACCCGCGTGCTCCTCCCACGTGCGAATGTGGAAGTAATCGAATCATAATAAGTCAATAAACCAGTATATATAGGGCCATCCTTCGGGGTGGCCTTTTTCGTAACGCTGGCTTCAGCCGGTGCGTGTAGTAATGCCAGTACTCACACAGATCACACAGATCCCACAGATTCACATTGATGATTACAGATCTGCATACAAAGATCTTATTAGTTTATACACTTGGATCTGTGAAATCCGTGAGATCTGTGAGAGAAGCCCAAAAATACAATTCCATTGACAAAATACCCCAGTTTCCAGAGCTTGGTCTTTCATAGTGGGGCTATAGCTCAGTTGGTAGAGCGATTGGTTCGCAATCAATAGGCCAGGGGTTCGAATCCCCTTAGCTCCACCAGGTTTTAGCGCTTGGCTGGTCATGGGTAGGGCCGGATCAGCTCAGGCGCTTTTTTTGCTGGATTGCAGGCGTCTCGCCTGCAGAGCGCGGGACGCGCTCCCTTTTGTGTAAAGCTTGTTTCTCTTTTCCAAATCTTGCCTCTATTTTATCAAGGCTTTCAGCCTTGTTCGACGCGAGACGCATCGAATCCACCACCGCCGTCTGAAGACAGCGCCACGGGGTAGAGGAACCGACCGTCTGAAGACAGCACCACAGCCGGATCAGCTCAGGCGTTTTTTTTTCTGGATTGCAGGCGTCTCGCCTGCAGAGCGCGGGACGCGCTCCCTTTTGTGTAAAGCTTGTTTCTCTTTTCCAAAGCTTGCCTCTATTTTATCAAGGCTTTCAGCCTTGTTCGACGCGAGACGCGTCGAATCCACCACCGCCGTCTGAAGACAGCGCCACGGGGTAGAGGAACCGACCGTCTGAAGACAGCGCTACAGGATTGGATGCGAGTAAAACCAAAAGCCCTCACCGCCCTCTAAAGAGCTTGTGAAACAATTGTCACACGGATTTTACGGATTAGAGGGATTAACACGGATAAAGAGAATAGTAGCTGGCTACACAGAGATTTCTGCTTTTTTTAGGCCTAAACAGGTAAAAATAGCCCTGATATAGCTTGTTGGTATCCATTATTTCCCTTCTCTTTTGAAAATCTGTGTGATCTGTGAGATCTGTGAGAGACTTTTTGCACAAACTCTAAAGACAGCGCTACAGATCGTCGATCTGAGCGCGGGTCAGCTCCACCTTGGTATTGACCTCGGTATATTTCTCCCGCTCTTTTTCCACCACTTCAGGCTTGGCGTTATCCACGAAGTTCTTATTAGCCAGCTTTTTGGAGATGATCAGCAGCTCCTTCTCCAGCTTTTCCAGCTGTTTGCCCAGGCGGGCTTTTTCCACTTCGGGATCGATGAGTCCAGCCAGGGGCACAAAGATCTCCATATTCCGCACCACCGCACTTACAGCGGGTTTGGGCTTGATTACATCTTCACCGGATTCGATCTTTTCCACTTTGGCCAGGCGCGCCAGGTATTGGGCATAATCCACAAAGAGGCGGTTTTGTTCGCTGTCTGCGGTGCGCACCACGATGCTGATCTGGGTGGCAGGTGACAGATTGAGCTGATTTCTGAGGTTGCGGATGGCGGTGATGCTTTCTTGCATGAGGCGCATCTCATCGTTGATTTGGGGCTTGATCAGGCTGTCATCGGCCACAGGGAATTTGGCGATAATCAGAGCTGCTTCCGGCATGGGGAAGAGCTCTTTGATGCTTTGCCAGATCTCTTCGGAGATGAAGGGCATGATGGGGTGCAAGAGTCTCATCCCGGCTTGCATCACATTGAGCAGGATATACTTGGCAGTGAGCTTCGTGGCCTGCGGGGAATCCTCTTTGAGGCGGTCTTTGGAGAGCTCGATGTACCAGCTGCAGTATTCATCCCAGAGAAATTGGAAGATGCACTGTGCAGCGTCGTTGAGGCGCAGGTTTTCATAATGTTCAGAGGCTTCGCGACTCACTTCATTGAGGCGGGAGAGGATCCAGCGATCGGCCAGTTCCAATTCCAGCTCCTGGGGCTGAGGCAGTCCCGGGATAGACTCCATATTCATCATGATAAAGCGGTAGGCATTCCAGATCTTATTGGCAAAATTGCGCCCGGTCTCCAGCATATTATCGCTATAGGCCAGATCTGCGCCCTTGGGGGTATTGAAGATCATGGAAAAGCGCAGGGCATCGGCTCCCACCTCTTTGATGATGTCGATGGGATCGGGAGAATTGCCCAGGGATTTGCTCATTTTGCGCCCGATCTCGTCTCTTACGATGCCGTGCAAAAGCACTGTGTCAAAGGGAATCATCTTTTTAAAATGCAGGGTGCTCATGATCATGCGGGCCACCCAAAGGTAGATGATTTCCGGAGCCGTGATCAGCACATTGGTGGGTAGAAAGCGCCTCTGATCTTCAGTTTCCTCCGGCCAACCCATGGTAGAGAAAGGCCAGAGCCAGCTGGAGAACCAGGTATCCAGCACGTCTTCATCCTGACGCAGATTGGCCGATCCGCATTTTGTGCAGGATGCCGGCTGTTCTTTGGCTACCATCATCTCATCACAATCGTTACAATAGTAGGCCGGGATGCGATGTCCCCACCAAATCTGGCGGGAGATGCACCAATCCCGGATGTTGTTCATCCAGTGCATATAGACTTTGCTCCAGCGTTCCGGCTGAAACTTCACTTCGCCATCTTCCACCACGCGGATGGCCTGGATGGCCAAAGGCTGCATCTTCACAAACCATTGATCCGAAAGATAGGGCTCGATCACAGTATCACAACGGTAGCAATGACCTACCGCGTGTTCATGATCATCTATTTTGCCCAAAAGATTCTGCTCAGCCAGCATAGCCAGAGCTTTCTTGCGGGCGGCAAAGCGGTCCAGTCCGGCAAATTCAGGGCCGGCTTCTTCGTTCATCTTGCCATGTTCGTCCATGATCAAAATCTGCTCCAGATTATGCCGGAGGCCGATCTCAAAGTCATTAGGGTCGTGCGCAGGGGTCACCTTCACGCAGCCGGTGCCAAAGTCTTTATCCACGTAGTAATCGGCGATCACAGGGATGCGACGATTGGTAAGCGGCAGCAGCAATTCTTTGCCGATGAGCTCTTTATAGCGCTCGTCTGTAGGATTCACCGCCACAGCCACATCGCCCAGCATGGTTTCCGGACGCGTGGTGGCTACCGTAACAAAGCCCTTCCCAGAGGCAAAAGGATAGTTCACGTGCCAGAGCTTGCCCTTTTCGTCCGTGTGCTCCACTTCGTCATTGGCCAGAGCGGTCACGCAGCGCGGACACCAATTGATGATGTATTTGCCCTTATAAATCAGGCCATCCTCAAAGAGGCTCACAAATACTTCTTTCACGGCGCGGGAGAGCATCTCGTCCATGGTAAACCTCTGACGTCCCCAATCGCAGGAGGCACCCAAAAGCTTGAGTTGATCGATGATGATGTCGCCTTTTTCATGTTTCCAGGCCCAGATTCTTTCCACCAAGGCTTCACGCCCGATTTCGTGACGGGTCTTGCCTTCTTTAGCGAGCTCTTTTTCCACCATATTTTGGGTGGCGATACCAGCGTGATCCACTCCGGGCAGCCAAAGCGTGGGGCGGCCTTGCATGCGGTGATATCGGACTACGACGTCCTGAAGGGTGTTATTTAGCACATGTCCCATATGCAGGATTCCGGTTACATTGGGTGGCGGGATCAGTACTGTAAAGGCTTTGCCTTCGCCCTGGGGGGCAAAGTATCCGGCTTTATCCCAAAAGCTGTACCATTTATTTTCGATTTCCTCTGGGGAATAGGTCTTCTTGATTTCCATTTTGTTTTCCTTTTTGTCGTAGTCTGCTGTAGATCAGTATATGTTTCAGATAGATACCACTTCAAATAAGGGGGGATGGCTGTCAAGTCAATTGAGAACTTAGTTAATTGAGAATGGAGAATGGAGAATGGAGAATTGGCGTGCTGGGTTTGTTTAGTCTCTCACAGATCACACAGATTTCACAGATTTTTTGGTAATAAGGGCTGTATTGCTGCGTTGCTGGATTCGATACGTCTCGTGTCGAGGGAGGTTTGGGTTAATGTAGAATTTAGAATGTATGATGTAGTATTGGGGGGGGGTAAGGTTTTAGCGTTTTAGGGTTTTAACGTTTTATCGTAGCGCAGGACGCCGTTCCTGCGGAAGGACTGCGGAAGGACAATAGAACGCGGATCGGGCGGATTGGGGGGATTTATTGGATTAAAAGAGGATTGAGGTTTTAGCGTTTTAGGGTTTTAACGTTTTATCGTAGCGCAGGACGCCGTTCCTGCGGAAGGACTGCGGAAGGACAATAGAACGCGGATCGGGCGGATTGGGGGGATTTACTGGATCAAAAGAGGATTGAGGTTTTAGCGTTTTAACGTTTTAACGTTTTATCGTTTTATCGTAGCGCAGGACGCCGTTCCTGCGGAAGGACTGCGGAAGGACTGCGGAAGGACAATAGAACGCGGATCGGGCGGATTGGGGGGATTTATTGGATCAAAAGAGGATTGAGGTTTTACCGTTTAACGTCTAACGTCTAACGTTTTAGCGTTTATTGGGGGGCACGCAGATTACGCTGATTACCCAGTTCAGGCACCCGCAACTCTATGCCCACATTTACCACAGATCATGAATGAGGATCTCAAGTAGGGGACGTGCACCCCTGTTTGAAGCCTGTTCACCGTTTTTCAAGGCCTCCGGCCTTGTTGGACGCGAGACGCATCCAATCCAACAGTACGCCGATTTAGACTTTGTGCCAATCTTTTTTAATAATCTGTGTGATCTGTGAAATCTGTGAGAGACTTTGTGCCCAAGCGGTGCATCCACCTTCCTCCTTTCTGCTTGACATACCCGCCTCCCTGATTTACCGTGCATACAAATACAATAACAATTACCTCAGGAGTTTACATGGAAGAAAACAAAGTAATATATTCGATGTCCGGAGTGGGCAAAGTGGTGGATGGCAAGAAGTTCATCCTCAAAGATATTTATCTGGGCTACTATTACGGTGCCAAGATCGGCGTGGTGGGGCTGAATGGCTCCGGCAAAAGCACGCTGCTCAAGATCATGGCCGGCCTGGATGATGATTACATCGGCGAAGTGGCGATGAGCAAAGGCTACACCATCGGCTATCTGGAGCAAGATCCACAGCTCGATCCGGATAAGACGGTACTCGAAGTGGTACAGGAAGCTGTGAGCGAGACCGTGGCCTTACTACAGAGATATGAAGAGATCAATATGCGCTTTATGGAAGAGCTCTCCGACGACGAGATGAATGCGCTGCTGGCCGAACAAGGCGAAGTGCAAGACCAGCTCGATGCGCAGAACGCCTGGGATCTGGATAGCAGATTGGAGCTGGCGATGGATGCCTTAAGGTGCCCACCGGCAGATTTGCCCATCAAAGTGATCAGCGGTGGTGAACGCCGGCGCGTAGCCTTATGCCGTCTGCTGCTCAAGGCGCCGGATATCCTGCTGTTGGATGAGCCCACCAACCATCTGGATGCCGAAACCATCCTCTGGCTGGAGCATCATCTCAAGCAGTACAAAGGCACCGTGATCGCCATCACTCACGATCGCTATTTTCTGGATAATGTGGCCGGCTGGATTTTGGAGCTGGACCGCGGCGAAGGCATTCCCTATCAGGGCAATTACTCGGCCTGGCTGGAGCAAAAAGGGGCGCGCCTGGCCCTGGAACAAAAAGCCGATACACGCCGTATGAAAGCCCTTGCCGATGAGCTCGAATGGATTCGCAGCAGTCCCAAAGCGCGTCAGGCCAAGAGCAAAGCCCGCATCCAGAACTTTGCCCAGCTTTCCGAACAGAGCTATGAACGCGAACGCAGCACCGAAGAGCTGCCCATCTTCCCCGGACCCCGCTTGGGCGATAAAGTGATCAATGCGCATGGGGTGGCCAAGGGTTACGATGATAAGCTGCTCTATGAAAACCTGGAATTTATGCTGCCCGCAGGTGGCATCGTGGGTGTGATAGGCCCCAATGGCGCCGGTAAAACTACGCTCTTTGAGATGATAGTGGGCAATATCACCCCGGATAAAGGCCATTTCGACATCGGTGAGACCGTGAAGCTCTCCTATGTGGATCAGGTCCGGATGATGGAATCCGAACAAACCCTGCTGGATCTCATTGGCCAGGGCCGCGATGTACTCACTATAGGCGATCGCGAGATCAAAACGCGGGAATATATCAGCAAGTTCAATTTCTCCAGCAAAGAACATATCAAACCCATCAATATCCTCAGCGGTGGCGAAAAGAGCCGCGCTTATCTGGCACTCACTTTGCAGGCCGCCGGAAACGTGCTGCTGCTGGACGAACCCACAAACGACCTGGACGTCTATACCATCCGCGCTCTGGAAGAAGCTCTGCTCTCCTTTGCCGGCTGCGCTGTGGTGATCAGTCACGACCGCTATTTCCTGGATCGCATCTGCACCCATATCCTGGCCTTTGAAGGTGATAGCCAGGTGAAGTGGTGGGAAGGAAACTTCAGCGATTATGAGGAGAATAAACTCCAGCGCCTGGGCGAGAAAGCGCTGATCCCGAAGCGGATAACTTATAGGAAGTTGACGAGATGAATAAAGTCAATTTAGAATGTAGAATGTAGGATGTAGAATTGGCGGGCTGGCTTTATGTGGTCGCGCGCAGATCACGCAGATTACGCAGATTACGCAGATTATCAGAAAGGATTGGCACAAAGTCTAAATCGGCGGGCTGCTGGATTGGATGCGTCTCGCGTCCAGTAAAAAAGGTCTCTCACAGATCGCACAGATCACACAGAGTATTAAAAAAGGATTGGCACAAAGTCTAAATCGGCGGGCTGCTGGATTGGATGCGTCTCGCGTCCAGTAAAAAAGGTCTCTCACAGATCGCACAGATCACACAGAGTATTAAAAAAGGATTGGCACAAAGTCTAAATCGGCGGGCTGCTGGATTGGATGCGTCTCGCGTCCAGTAAAAAAGGTCTCTCACAGATCGCACAGATCACACAGATTATTAAAAAAGATTGGCACAAAGTCTAAATCGGCGGGCTGCTGGATTGGATGCGTCTCGCGTCCAGTAAAAAAGGTCTCTCACAGATCTCACAGATTTCACAGATTGTGGGGTAAAAGGGGTGGGATGCGCTACAGCGGAGCCGCCTTCGTTAAAATCTTAAACGTTAAGTCTGCGTAATCAGCGTAATCTGCGTGCCCTCCTTAAAACGCTAAAACGCTAAAACGTTAAACGTTAAACGTTAAACGTTAAACGGTAAAACCTAAAACATCTTTTGATCCGATCGATCCGCCTGATCTGCCCGATCCGCGTTCCATAAAACGCTAAAACGCTAAAACCCTAAAACCAAAAAAAAGCCGCGAGATAAATCCCGCGGCCTATTTTATGTACGTCTTGTGATTAAATCACAATCGGTAGTTTTATTTTACGATTACCATTTTCTTGGTTTGGTTCATGGAAGGGGTGCTGAGTTTGTAGAAGTAGATACCGCTTCCGCAGGCACTGCCTCTGGTGTCTTGACCATTCCATTTCAGGTTGTTGATGCCCGCGCCTACTTTGTAGGATTGGACGACCTGACCCAGGACGTTATAAATGGTTACTGTGCCAGTTTCGCCAGCTTTCACAGCTACTTCAATAGTGGTATTGGTGTTAGCTTTGAAAGGATTGGGATAGGCATTTTTCATCGCAGTCTGAACGATGATTTCAGGAGCTACGGGCTCGGCTGTAACTTCTACATACTGCGGACCGAACATGGTGCTGTGATTGTAATCAACAGCTTCCAGCCAGTAGTAGTAGGTGTTCCCAGCGGATACATTCCTGTCTGTATGGTGATATACAGCAGTGCTGGAGGTATTGGTGGCATCGTACAGCTCTGAGATCAAGGTAGCGGTAGAAGCTTCCTGAGTCTCATTGCGATATACACGATAGCCTAACATATTGGTTTCAGTTGCACTGATCCAAGTGAGTTCTACGAATCTCTGAGCGGTAAGCTGAGCGGTGAATGAGCTGAGCTCAACTGGGACGGTGTCTACATCGATCCAGCCGGTCTTCCATTCAAAGAAAACACCAGCACCAAGCGCAAACGAGAAGGGTTCATTGTCGAGCGGACCTTCCCAGACCATCCATTCAAAGTCACCAATGTGGTACATGAATATTGGTGCATCAGTGGTGATGTAAACGGTTGCAGGACCAGTTCCGACCATCTCATATCTGTCTTCGTTGTCTACCGTGAAATACTCTTTACCAACGAGATTGAGAGCAGCTACAGGTACAGGTGCGATGGGAGTTTCATAATTTGCACCATGGAAGGTATATTCATCACCCGTGAGATTTACGGTGGTTAGAAGTGGAATATCAATTGGGTAGTAATCACCATGACTGTCTATTACGCCAGCATATGATAATGTTTGATTAGGCATGATATCCACAGGAATCGCAGTGCCAACAAAGTTGACAGTTTCATCAGCAGTAGCAGCATAATTGTATGTTTCAGGTGCCCAAGACCATCTTGCCTGACGTACTTCATAAATACCGGCTGCAGCAGCTACAACGGTGTAAGGAGTTACTTGTTCGATTTTAACACCATTATAGAATATGTGTGCACCGGCAGGTGTGGAGGTTATTGTCAAGTCGAATGGGCCAACTACAATTGGTTCGGCAACGAAGTTTTCTGTATGATCGGCCGCGCCATCCCAGATATATTCTGCAGGAACAAAGGGTTCATAGCCAGGCATAGTAGCCAGGCTATAGGTTCCGGCAACGGTAGTGGTGTAGGGAGTTACTACGGCAGGGTCGAGGGCTACGCCATTCAACCATACAGCAGCACCGACAGGGTCGGAAGTGATGGTCAATTCGGGGGGAGCAAGTACTTCGAAGGTTACACTTGCTGCAAGACCTGCACCTCTACTATTGCTAGTAGCTTTGCGGCTGCTGTTGCTCACAAGTACAGGAACGTATGATTTGGCTTGAGGGGTATTGATAACGCCTCTTACCTGTACTGTGTGTTCGCCAACTGCAAGAACAGGAGTATCCCATGTAAGGACGTTTCCTACGTCTAACCATTCAGTAGCATTGTTCAAGTTGACTTCATAATATTCAGGAGCAAAGCCAGCGGGTGCTGTCCAAGTAACAGTTACCGGCCCCAGAGGAAATTGCTGTCCTGCTGTAGGAGCAATGATCACAGGAGCTTCGGGATCTACGCCTTTAAGAATGACGAAGTTTTCAATTTCGGTGTAATCAGCTATTACGTTTGTGTAAGTATGTTGGGCAGGATTGAAGGTGTAACCGTCCTTAGCGGGGATTACATCGATATTTGTGCCATCAGCAACGGTGACTGTATAGGCACCAGTAGTTGTGTTGACGGTGAATTTGTCTGGGGCGATACCGGTAAAGGTAATGCCAGTGAAATCCCAGTTTGTGGTGGTGAACATACCACTAATGGTGTGGGTAATAGGGGGCTCTTCTTCACCAAAAAATTCTGGAGGAAGAACCCAAGCATCTTCACCGTATAAGAATAGTGCACCACCACCAGTATACGTAATAGTTTTTGTAAGTGTTATTGGTTCGTCTCTAACGCCCACATAAGTGAGAGCCATCAAAAACTGTCTTCCAACTGGCACTGCGCCACCTTGAGAGTATTGGGAAACGTTAAAAAACGCCCAAGCAACATTTCCAGTGGGTCCGCCATTTTGACATACTCTTACCGAGTTTGCGACATGTGTAGTGGTGGAAATAGTTTCCTCTGCAACAATATCAGTAACACTGAGATTGAAGTCAGGGTCATGAAGTGGGTTTAAGACGTCAACATAAGACATGATACCATCTGCCTGTAGCTCCACCCAGAAATTTTTGGGCAAGAAAGCAAATGATAAGGTTGCAAGTGAAAGAATGACTAGGGCTAACAATATTTTCTTCATTTTTTGGCTCCTATTTTAGAATTGGAATCGATATTATTGTTTCTTGCTCTTGATGGCCAGGTACCCGCATTATCTGTATATAAGAATAGTGGTTTACCAATGCTGGTATCAAATTCATCAGTCCAGCCACCCCAAGGATACTCGTCAATAAGTACCCAATCTGGGATTGTATTATCAAAATAACCTATAGAGGTAGCGCCAATATCTTCGCCAATAAGGCTGCCCAAGTCCAAGGCACCTTTATTAAGCGGATGCATTATTACATTATCTCCCGCTACAAGGTCATAGCCCGGAATAGTAGCAGGTAGATTACCAATGCTATAAAAAACCATAGCATCTTCATTATAAATTATTAGAGGATCGCCATTGGCAACAGCGAATTCATCAGTCCAGCCACCCCAAGGATACTCATCAATAAGCACCCAATCTGGGATTGTAGGATCAAAATAACCGATAGTAGAAGCGCCGATGGCTTCACCGACTTCACTAGCAAATGCGAAATCAGACTCCATGGGGAGTGCTATCATGTTATCACCAGCGACACAATCGTATTTAACATATCCGACCACAGCGGACGGAGCGGATTCAACCGCAAGGATTGATCCTACTAAGAGCAGGAGCATAAGCGGTAGTATAAATTTTTTCATAACATTCCTCCTATAAGGAAGTTCGAATTTTTAATCATTATAAAAATGTTTTGTTAGGTCCACCGCGTTGCGGTGGGGTAAAAACTACGTTAGACTGTTTCCGGCATACTATGGAATACTGCGCCGGCATTTGACTTTGAAATTACTTGTCTTTGTTACATCGCACATTACACTCTATATGATTTTGTTTCTAAGTTACAATACCTAATCTAACTCATGCCCATATCTTGTCAAGAACAAAAAAGCGTTTTTTTGATTTATTTTAAGTTGCTTGTGGAAAAACAGGGACATTGGGTGCTGGTGTGGGGCGCTAACCCTGATCTGATCAGGGTTTTAGCTTTTTGGCTGGGGTGTGAAAAATAATTGAAAATTGAGAATTGGTTTTAGGGGTTTATAGAATTCAGGATCGGGCGGATTGGGTGGATTTGTGGGATTAAAAGAGGTTTTAGGGTTTTAGGGTTTTAGTGAGATGGCGGCTGTGGAGCTTGTTATCTGAAGAGTCGTCCAGGTGGGACACTGGCTATAGACTTTGGAAAGAATAGTCACACGGATTGTACGGATCAGACCGATTCACACGGAAAAGAACTTGCCAGGTCTTCATAATTCTCAATTCTCCATTCTCAATTTTCAATTAACCACCCATTCTCCATTCTCAATTAACACTGTTCTCAATTCCCACCTCATCCTACATTATACATTATAAATTCTACATTCTCAGAATCCCTCCCCCAGCTCGAAGCAGCCTCCCTAATTCTCAATTAATCACCCATTCTCCATTGTCAATTCTCAATTTTCAATTAGACTAAGTTCTCAATTAACTTAAATTTCCCCTTGACAATATCAGTTATGCTAAATACATTGTCTCTGGCATTCACAAGAGGGTGCCTAAAGTAATGAAGAGCAGGAGGAAGACATGACTTATCCCGTAGTGCAGTTACAAGAAAAGGCCAGTGTAGTGGTACTTCATGATGGCGACATCGTGCATGAATTTCGTAAGAGTAAGGGTTGGATTTATCTATTGGAAGCATTGCGGCATCCGGGTGAATGTCGCTATGCCTACAGCCTGAAGACGGCAGAACATCCCATTCCGGAAGAATACCGCTTTGTCAACAATGTAAGTGAGAATGAACGTAATACCGAGAATCTTTATGCACAGCACTATATGCGCAGCATGGAGATGGCAGACCGGCAAACCGTGAAAGAAGTCTCGGCGCGTCTGAACCGTGTGATCGCCATCGAAGCCGAACTGCGGATGAATAACGATATTGCCGCTTTGGAGGATCTGCTGCGCGAAAAAGAGCAGCTCAGCCAATACCTGCAGGAGGTGATGAGCAAGGGTGGACGCTTGCGGTACTTCAAAGATGACGGGTATAAGGCTGTGGTCTCCGTGCAGAAAGCCCTGCGCCGCGCCTTACAGGAAATCGAGAAAGTGGATCCGCCGCTGGGGAGATATCTGAGTAAACGGGTGAAGGTCTGGCATAGGGTGGTGTATCAGCCGGGGGAGATGGTGGTGATTTGTTAGGGGTCAGTGGTGAGTGGTGAGTTGTCAGTAGTGAGTTGGCAGTAGTGAGTTGGCAGTAGTGAGTTGGCAGTTGTCATGGTAATGGAGAATGGGTGGTTAATTGAGAATTGAGAATTGAGAATTGAGAATGGGTGGTTAATTGAGAATGGAGAATTGAGAATTGGCTGTTCTAAAACTCTACAAACTTGGAGCTCAATTAAAACAGGCCGCGAGACAAATCCCGCGGCCTGTTTTGTTATTATCGCAATTGAATTACAATAAACAGTTTATTTTATGATTACCATTTTCTTGGTCTGGTTCATGGAAGGGGTGCTGAGTTTGTAGAAGTAGATACCGCTTCCGCAGGCATTATCCTGACTGTCACGACCGTTCCAGGTCACAGTTTTGATGCCTTCAACGTTTACCGTTTTGACGATCTGGCCCAAGACGTTATAGATGGTTAGAGTTCCAGTTTCCCCAGTTTTCACAGAAACATCAATAGTGGTACTGGTGTTTGCTTTGAAAGGATTGGGATAGGCATTGCCCATCTGAGTCTGAGGAATTTCAGGAGCTACGTGCTCAGTAGGAATTGCTACATATTGTGGGCCATAATTGATGCTGATGCCATATTCTACAGCTTCCAGCCAGTAGTAGTAAGTGTTCCCAGCGCTTACCTCTCTGTCTATATGGTTATACTCAGTAGTGCTTGAGGTATTGTTGGCAGGGATCATAACTGGTGTGATCAGAATAGCATCAGTAGCTACGCGGCTTTCGCTGCGATAGACACGATAGCCTAACATGCTGGATTCGGATTCGCTGATCCATTTGATTTCCACGAACTTCTGAGCGGTAAGCGCGGCGCTAAACAGGCTGAGCTCAACCGGCACAGTACCTTCTTCAAGCCGACCGGTCTTCCATTCGAAGTTAGTGATTGCATTAGGGACAGTGCCAAGGCTAAACGAGAAGGCTTGATTGGAGAGCGGAGCATCATAGATTCTCCAATCTCCGTTACCATAACGGTACATGAAGAGTAGTTCGTCGGTGCTCACGTAAAAGGTGAAGGGGCCATAACCAACCAAATCATATCTGTCTTCGTTGGTAATGGTTAGAACCTGAGGTGAGAAATCAGGGGCAGCGGAAACGTTGGCAGTATTGTAATCTGCTCCCTGGAATCCAACCTGATCACCGGTGAGATTGATGATGGTGATGAGCCCAAGATTTTCACCAGTATAGGTTAATGGCTTATTGGGCTGAATGGTAGCAGCTGTCATCATTAAGATAGACAGCATCGCAAATACGGTTACAAGGAAAACTTTCTTATTCATGTTTACTCCTAACTAAGTATTAGATTTCTTGCAGGGCTTGGGATCTGAATTTGTTTTCCCAAAACCTGTTGGCCAAAAGCCAGCATAACCCGTTTCAATTTTTCTAACCAGGCTGTATCCTGGTTATTGGCTAAGGATAAAAAACATGCTTCGGTTATGCAGTCATACCTCAGATATCCGACCGCTGCGGAAGGCTGGGGCTCAGACGTGAAAAAAGATCCTACAGACTGTAGGGGGACAAGCAATGATATCATATCTTTGCTCATGTCCACCGCACACAGCGGTGTAAAAACTACATTAGTTTTTTGCCGGCCACCTGTTAAGGCTGCGCCAACGCTTGATTTTGAAATCTTAAGTTTATGTCTCATCTAATAACACTCTCTTCGTCATTATGATTCTTATTTACATGAACAACGTTTATATGAGTGACAAATCCTGTCAAGCACAAAATTATGTTTTCTTTCGTTTTGCAAGCTTGGCTGTGGAAAAAAATACACTTTCAGGGCTGGATTTAGCTGTAAATCTCTATCTAATTGGGCGGTTAACTTAATATGAGCAGATCTTGAGAAAGCATCCTTTTTCTTCGCCTTACATAGCTAAGGGCTGAGGATCGGCAACTGCCGACTTTTCGCCTTTCATCAATCATAATCAGATTCTAAGTCTAATTGGAAAAGCTATCAGGAAACCTCTGTATGAGGCATCCCCCCATTTTTTGTAAGGCTGGTTTTAGAGTTTGTGCAAAAAGTCTCTCACAGATCTCACAGATCACACAGATTGTGGGGTAAAAGGGGTGGGATGGTTTTGTGTGGTCGCGCGCAGATCACGCAGATTACGCGGATCATTTGGAAGGATGAGTTTGGTTGGTCTCTCACAGATCACACAGATTTTCAAAAGAGCAGGGAAATAATGGATAGCAACAATGAAAAATATGCCTCAGCACTTGGTAATTTGATTCAATAGATAATCTTGCAGACAGTTAGGAACAATTTTTAACTCTTGACGCACCGGCTGAAGCCCTTCTCCGCAAGCTTCGAAGGGCTTCAGCTCGTTTTAATCAAGCTAGCTTAGTGAAAAAGAGATTGACGGGATAATGAGATGAAAAATGGTGTAATTGGTCGTTTGACCTTAGATAGATTGTATGAGCTGAGGACTTAAAATGTTCTTTAGGAGAATATCGGTAACAAAGATTAGGAATTTACACCAAGCTTTGGGACTAAACTGTATCAAGACGCTCCCCTTCCGGGAACGTATGTTTTATACAAACCAAGACATTGCTCAATTAACTGAGCGGGGAGAAACACAATGAACAAACTTAAAGCCGTACTGATTATCATCCTGGCGCTGATTGGCGCCGGACTTCTGGCTTTTGTGCCCGAATTTTCAGACCTTCCCTTCATCGACATCTATAAGGTGCCGGACAAAGCCATAGTACCGGGACATATCTGGATAAGACTCAATCCCGAACTTTCCAGCCGGCTGCAAAGTCTGGAGCATCAAAACGGAGTGCTGAGCACTTTCGGAATAAGCGAATTGGATAGGCTGAACCAGCAAGTTCAGGTCAGCAAGATTGCTCAGATTTTCTACAGTCCAGCTCATCGCAGCGAATATGCCTGGCGCCATCAGGAATGGGGTCTCGACCTTTGGTATGAAATCAGTTTTGACAGCAAGACAGATATCCGCGACATTGTGATGGCATACAGAGATTTGAAAGGCAGCGTAGCCTGGGCTGAGCCGGAATATAAAAAAGTGCTCTACGCTGTGGATGACCATCTGAACGAAGGCTGGGAAACAGAGCCTTCGCGCTGGACTCCAAACGATCCCTATTACAATTCCCAGTGGCATTACCACAATACCGGACAGACCAGTGGGACAGCGGATGCGGACATCGATTTGCCTGAGGCTTGGAACCTCGAAAAAGGACATTCAGACGTAATCGTGGCTGTAATCGATGGCGGTATCCAAACCAACCATCCTGACCTCAACAACAATATCTGGTCTGGTGTGGGATACAACTTTGTGACCAACTCTGCCACCATCCACCCTGAAGATCACGGCACCCACGTGGCCGGTACCATAGCCGCGGAGAACAACAATTCCACAGGTGTCTGTGGCATTGCCGGTGGCATCGGCGCTACCAAGGGTGTCAGTTTGATGTCCTGCCAGGTGTTTGACGGCAACAGTCAGGGCGGATTTGCGAACGCACCTGTTTGGGCTGCGGACCATGGCGCCGCGATATCTCAGAATAGCTGGGGTTATGGTGTGGTTAATGTGTACAACCAGGCCGAACTAACCGCCATTAACTATTTTAACACTAACGGCGGAGGCACTGTCTTAAATGGTGGCATCACCATCTTTGCCGCCGGGAATGACAATGCGACTGGCAACTGGTATCCCGGCTGCTTTGCCGGGGCTTTCTCCGTGGCTGCCACCACCCACAGCGACACCCGTGCCTACTATTCCAATTACGGCAGCTGGGTGGATATCTCCGCTCCCGGAGGCGAAACCATAAACTACTACAACCGAGGTGTCAGAAGCACTGTATCTGGAAGTTCATACGACTATTATCAGGGCACTTCGATGGCTTGTCCTCACGTTTCCGGAGTGGCTGCTTTGATGGTTTCCTATGCTCACCGCATCGGGCTTACGCTCACCAACACACAGGTAGCCAGCATTTTGCAGAGTTCTTCCGACAACCATTATGGCGTGAATTCCGGATACATAGGTAAACTCGGAGCAGGACGCGTAAATGCCTACAACGCCCTGATGGCGATCCAGCCTCCCATGAACCCACCACTAAATCTGGCTGCAACAGCGACTCACGGTTCTGTGACCCTCACTTGGTCAGCTCCGGAATCAGCAACCCCCACTGGCTACAAGATTTATAAGAATGGCTCCCTCCTCACCACCGCTACTGGTCTCAGCTACACGGATCTGGCAGTCACGGATGGCGTTACTTACGCTTATTATCTGAAATCTGCTTACAGCAATGGTGATTCCGAACCCACAAGCACCGTGACCGCCACTCCTGATACCTTTGCTCCCACGAACCTGAGCGCCGTGGCCCATGACAGAGTTGTCAACCTGAATTGGAATATAGCACAGGGGCGCGGAGAAGAAACTGAAGACCTTCCCCAAGATCGTAACATCAGCGGCTACAGGATTTACCGGGACGGAACTTCCCTCACGACTGTTGCCGGAAACACCTATTCCGATAACAACGTAAGCTACGGCACCACCTATACCTATTACGTGACCACGCTTTATAGCAACCCCGCCGGAGAATCCGCCGCTTCCAACTCCGCATCGGCAACTCCACAGCAAATGGCGATGGTGATAATCGGCAGCGGAACAGGGAATACTCCTCCCGCCGAAGGCGGTCCCATCAATATCTATAAGAAAAGCCTGCACGGACAATCTGTATATACCGCCGCGGAACTCAATGCCGCCGGACTTTACGGTCCCACAGAGATCACTCAAATCGGCTTCCAGGTGAGTACTGCGCCCAGTCTTGCTCTGCCCAATTTCCAGCTGCGGATGAAACACACCACGGCTAGCAACGTGAGCGACTGGATCACTGCCGACGGGATAGAGACAGTTTATACCAACGCTTCATATCTGCCCCTGGCAGGCGATTGGGATATGCTGAGCCTTTCCACTCCCTTTGCCTGGAATGGTATCGACAACATTGTGATTGACACTGCCTTCGACAAGGTGGCTACCGAATCCTCAACTGGAACGGTGCGCTATACCCAAATGACCAATGGCTACCGCTACGGCAGAAGCACCTATAATGACATGGGAGAAACCTTCACCGGCGGAGTGATCAGCGTTTACAGACCCGACGTGAAGATCGGATATGTTTACGTAGAACCTGTCGGACCGGAGATCACAATTGACCCTCTCAGCCTGGATTTCGGCGGAGTGTTAGTAGGCGGAACCGGAATGCAGCAATTTACCATTTATAACAGCGGTGACGCCACCCTAAGCGGTTCTATCAGCACGCCTGCGGGTTACTCAGTTGCTGCTGCGGGCAGCAAAGACACTGGGACTGGAGCTGATAGTCGCAATACCCTGTCCTTCTCTTTGCCTGTGAATACTTCCCAGATTTACAAACTCAGTTTCAACCCGACCGCAATTGCCACTTACGCTGGCAATGTGCTCATCACTAGCAACGACCTCGATGAAGGCACGCTGCTGCTGGCTGTCACCGGATACGGATACACCCCACCCACAATCTCACTCAACGACAATACCCTTTTTGCCTCACTTTACAACGGTGGGCAGAGTACAGACAGTTTCAACATCCACAATTCCGGCAGCCAGGACTTGAACTTCACCCTCGCAGAATCTCCCGCGGTGGGCTGGTTCAACGCCACTCCTGCTTCCGGCAGCATTGCTGGCAATGGAAACCAACTGATTACAGGGACTTTTTCGCCCGTGGGACTTGCACCCGGCAGTTACAATACGACAGTCCTGGTCAATTCCAACGATCCGGCTACGCCCCAAGTCTCTGTGACGGTGCAACTGGTAGTGAATAACAGCAGCCCCGCCATCGAATTGCCTGTGGCACTGAATTTTGACATCTATGCAGATCTGAATCTGGCAGAGGATTTCTCGTCCTATCTGACCGACGTGGACGGGCAAAACTTGACCCTGAACTATAGCGGAAACACCAATATACAGGTGGATATCGAAGGACTCGCGGTCACTTTCAGCAGCATCGCTTATTGGTGCGGCTCTGAAGAAATCACTTTCTCTGTGTTTGATGGCTACGCCTATGCTTACGACACGGTTTTGGTGACCGTCACCCAACTGATGTATCCTCCTTCCAACCTCACCGCCACGGCTGGCAACAGATTGGTGGAACTCAGTTGGACAGCTGCTACCCCTGCCGGTGTGAGCGGTTATAGAATATACAGAGACGAAGCCTTCCTCAGCGATACGCCTGGCACCCTCTATACCGATAACAACGTCTCCAACGGCGTTCTCTATTCCTACCATGTGACCACGCTCTATGCCAATCCTGCCGGGGAATCTGCAGCTTCAAATACTGCAACAGCCCAGCCGATGGCTATCACCAACGTCGTTTTGGGCGATGGAACACTGAACACCGGAAATACAGAAGGCTGTCCTATAAACATTTACAACAGAAGCCTGCACGGTCAATCTGTTTACACCGCCGCGGAACTCAACGCTGCCGGCGTGTATGGACCGGTGGATATTACAGCGCTTGGCTTCAAGGTGAACACCGCTCCCAGTATTGCTCTGCCTAGCTTTGTGGTACGCATGAAACACACCACCGCTTCCAACGTAGCCAGTTGGCAGAATGCCACAGGTATGGCGACGGTTTACAGCGCCTCATCCTATCTGCCCACTCCTGGTGGATACGATATGCTGACTTTGTCCACACCCTTCACTTGGAACGGTACCGACAATATTGTTATCGACACTGCCTTCAACCGGGTCAGTTCATCTGCTTCCACAGGTACGGTGCAGTACACCAGTGTCACCAGCGGATACCGTTACGCGCGCAGTAACACCTCCAATCGGGTCAATACCTTCACTGGCGGCAGCGTCAGTGTTTACCGACCCAATGTGCAACTCACCATCTTCGGAGGCGCAGACGCTCCTGCGGAAATATTGGTTGACCCCGTGGCGCTGAACTTCGGCGAGGTGGAAGCAGGCAGCAGCGATGTCCGTCAATTCACGATTGCCAATACCGGCGAGGAGGAACTCACTGGATCTATCAGCACTCCCACCGGTTACAGTGTTGCCTCCCTGGATAGGACCAATGAGGTTTTCGGCTCTTCGATGAAAACTTCCTCCACTGGACGCAATACTCTGGGATTCAGTCTGGCTGGAGGCGGCAGCGCCATTTACAACTTGACGTTCCAGCCTCTGGAAGCTATCGTGTATGATGGCAATGTGGTAATCACCAGCAATGATGAAGAAAACCCCACTGTCAATATCGCCCTTACCGGCAGCGGCTACACCCAGCCTGCCATCTCTCTGGATTTCAGCAGTTTGGCAACTACTCTGCCAATAAATGCCGAAGGGACAGACAGCTTCACAATTAGCAACAGCGGCAGCAAGAACCTGACCTACACTCTGGTGGAAAACCCCGCCGTAGGATGGTTTAGCGCATCTCCCGCTTCCGGTACTGTCTCTGGCGGAGGAAACCAAGTTATCACAGGCTCCTTCAGCGCGGATGGTTTGGCTCCCGGCACTTACAACAGCACCTTAATTGTCAATTCCAACGACAGCGACAATCCGCAACTGAGCGTGAGCGTGGAACTGACTGTCACTAACACACTGCCCAGCATCGAACTGCCGGAGAATCTCGCCTTCGATATGTACGCTACCCTTGTTGAGGATTTCGCACCCTACTTGACTGACATCGATGGCCAAACACTCGAACTTGGATACGAAGGCAACACCAATATCCTCGTCTCCATTGAAGGTCTCGCTGTCACTTTCAGCGCAGCTGAGGGCTGGTTTGGCTCCGAAGAGATTAACTTCTCCGTTTATGATGGCTATGACTATGCCTACGACACTGTAACTATCACAGTCAACTTCGTGAATACCCCACCCACCATCGTTTTGCCCGAAAACCTAAGCTTCGATATGTACGAGACCCTGGTTGAGGATTTCGCTGCCTACGTGGGAGATATCGATGGCCAGACCCTGGTTCTGGGATACGAGGGCAACAGCAATATCCTCTTATCCATTGAGGGCCTCACCGTAACCTTCAGCGCCGCTGAGGGCTGGTTTGGTTCCGAAGAGATTACCTTCTCCGTATTCGATGGCTACGACTATGTTTACGACACAGTTATCGTAACAGTCAATTTCGTGAATACCCCGCCCACCATCGAGCTGCCAGAAAATCTCGCCTTCGATATGTATGACACCCTGGTTGAGGATTTCACTGCCTGCGTAGGAGATATCGACGCACAGACTCTGGTTCTGGGATACGAGGGCAACAGCAATATCATCATCTCCACCGTGGGTCTCAGTGTCACTTTCAGCGCAGTTGAAGGCTGGTTCGGTTCAGAGGAGATCATCTTCTCCGTTTTCGATGGCTATGACTATGCCTACGCTACAGTTACCGTCACGGTCAAGTTCGTAAATACGCCTCCCACTATCGAACTGCCGGAAACTCTCACCTTCGATATGTATGACACCCTGGTCGAGGATTTCACTGCCTACATAGGAGATATTGACGCACAGACCCTGGTTCTGGGATACGAGGGCAACAGCAACATCCTCATTTCAATCGAAGGCTTCACGGTCACCTTCACTGCTGCCGTAAATTGGAATGGCAGTGAGGAGATCACCTTCTCAGTGTTCGATGGTTATGACTATGCCTACGACACGGTTACGGTGAATGTAAACCTCAACTACCTGGCTATTCCGGATCTCGCGGTTGCCCAGAGTGCAGGCGGAGTCACCCTCTCCTGGAATGCTGTAAGTAATGCCAATCGCTATTACATCTATCGCGCCAGTGATCCTTATGGGAATTATGGCAGCCAGCCCTTCGCGGTGGTGTATGCGCCCAGCACCTCTTGGGAGGATACCCAAATCCTGCCTATGGCTTTTTATAAGGTGATCGCTGCGTTTGAAGATCTACCGACCAAATAGTAAACAAACACAATAAGAGACAATCCCGACCCCGCTGAGCTGTTTGACAGATTTGCGGGGTCGGTTTTTAGTTGTGCAAATTCCAGATCGGTATAGATTTATCTGGCTCACTTTCAAACTGAGTGGGTAGGTCATTGCTTGCAGTGCCCATGGCGCATAGTATATGCTCAAGATGACCTGGAGATAAGAGGATTATTTCCTGGTATATCCCCGGTATCTCTACTGTATGCCTCCTGCAACAAAGCTGATAAAGCTGTCCTTCGAAGAAAAACAACCAAGCTACTCTTGCTATAATCCTGCGGCTACTTTGGGCTGGAATTCTTACAAGAATACGGATATTGAGGTGGAGTGCATTACCCACTCGCTTTGAAAGAGTGCCTCTTTTTTCTTCGCATTACGCAGCTAAGAGCTGAAAACTGGCAAGTGGGAATAACCAGCTTTTTCTCCGGTCATTGTTTTCAATCAAACTCTGAAGCTAATTGAAAATGGGAAATGGAAAAGGAAGAATTTAAGGCAAAGTTGCAATTTTGAGAAAAATGGCATAATCTCATAATTTTGCTTGACGCTATTTCAAGCACAGATATTGTTGTCAATGGAATTTTAAAGTGCACCACTTTTGGAAGTTTAAACTGCACCACTATTTTCAACCTTTAAAGTTCTCTGACGGTGCTTTGGAGCGTAGCGGAAAAGCGCCGTCAGAAAACTTTTCGC
>JAJBAY010000035.1 GCA_020532515.1 Candidatus Cloacimonadota bacterium
GCTTTGAACATGAGCCCGAATCCAACTATAAAACCTGTGAAAGATTGGAAAATGTAGTCCCCACGAAAAATTGAAGTCCTTGCGGGACAGCTATATAACTACTCAAAGTGGTAAAGTTGGGTTAAAACGCTAAAACCTTAAAACGCTAAAACGTTAAAACCTCTTTTAATCCAATCAAGTCCCCCGATCTGTGTTCCATACCCCCAAAACCCTGCAATATAATTAAAAAAGCTACAAATATCTTGACATAATAACGGGTAAGACAGATAGTCGTTTATGAATGAAAACTTGGGACGCCACCTTGATAAATTTATGCCCCTTAGCGTTCCCTTGCTTCCGAATCAGCTAACAAAACTAACTAACGATTAGGAGATTTTGTGAACACAGTCCCTTATCAGCGCATATACCACTTTGAGCACTCACTTGTTTCGTTTTTAAAACCTCTTATTCTCCCTCTCAGCAAAAGGCAAAACTCATGAGTCCTTACTTTGCACATAAACCTTCAAGGAAATTGCCATGCAACCAAACATCAAACCCCAAAACGTCGTAATTCATAATCAACTAACCAACCGTTTAACCTTACAAAGGAGCTAAAGAAAATGAAAGACCCTAAGAAAAAATTTTACCCCCTGTGCAGACTCATCATAATCCTGATGCTGTTTGGTATCAGCATCCTCCCTGCACGAAACAACATGCCCCTATTATGCACCATGTACGGTGAGTTCCCGGGCGCTGCTTTAGGATGGTCCTTGGCCAGCCTTGATTTTAATGGTGATGGGATCAAGGACCTCGTTGCAGTGGAGTCACACTGGAATCCGGATGGGGTATACGATAATACCGTTACATTCGGCAAGATCCATTTCTATTGGGGTGGCCAGGATTTTGATGCCAATACTGATGCTGCCATTTGCGGTACTTACAATCACGAGTATGGATTGTATGCAAATATCTTCAATATAGGAGATATCAATAACGACGGCAAGGAAGACTTGTGTTATTATGGTTTTGGCATTAATGATACCAACAAAATTTGCATTTTTTACGGCAGAGATGAGCCCGCCTCTGAACCGGACTATGTGCTAAGCTATCCTTATAATTATAATGAGGTAACATCATTACAGGTCTGTCCAGCAGGAGACATCAATAATGACGGCCATGATGATATCGCGATAACTGCACATCGAAATGATGGGGCATCCTCCTGGATCCTGGATGGGGCTACAATGACAATCTTTGAAGTAGGCTCTACGACATTTGGAGACGGGGACTATATGACTGGTATCGGAGACGTAAATAATGACGGGATAGATGATTATATAAGAATAACCGGTTCAGATCCTCCCCTAGACTACCATTACCACAATAGAATTACCCTGCACTTTGGAGGAGATAGCATCCCCTCCGGTGACAGTTTGCTTATTACTGAGGATACAGATATGATGATTAATAACCGTGGTGGATCCTTGGGTGATCTGAATGGAGATGGGATCGACGATTTCGTTGGCTGGATCGAGAGCAATTACCGGATCTGGTATGGCTCCAGTAATCTATCTGCTCAGTGGGATTTGTTGATTCCAAGTTTATCCTACAATTCAGGTCTCATACACGGAGATTTCAACGCCGATGGCTACAGCGATATCATAGCCTCAAATTACATATCTGCTTACGATGGAGCAGCTTGGCTTTGGCTGGGAGGCGAGAATATGAATGGAACTTACGATTTTAAGTTTCCTACTCCTCAGAGCGTTGGCGAGAGATTCGGCCAAGCGAAGGTAGCCGGGGATTTTAATAATGATGGATTCTGCGATGTCGCCATTTCTCAACCATATTCCCCTGCGGGGCCGCTATGGACACCGGGCAGGATACACGTATTTTTGGGCAATGCAGAGCTAACTGACACTACAGTAAGCAATGAAGATGATGTGCTGCCACCCCAAACGGAATCATCCAAATGGGAGATTCAGCTATTCCCCAACCCCATTTCTGGAGACGGAGCGAGTCTGAACATCAAGTTTCTGGGGCAAGGATATAAAGAGCTTAAAAGTGCCAAGATGGAGATCTTCAATATCAAAGGGCAAAAGATAAGCTCTTATATCGCAGATCAGGCATCCTTGTCCTCAGGATCTTACACCGGACAAATACCAGACCTGGTGCCCGGACTGTACTTCCTTAAAGTATCTGATCAAGCTCAGGGTATTCGTACCCATAAATTTATCGTCAAATAGGCGGGAGATGATGAAGAGGATAATACTATTTGAGTGTACTCAAATAATCGTAAAACAACGCATGGGATCTACACCAACCTTTGAGACGTGACTCAAGATATTTATAAAGGAGCTAAACATGAAATCAAAACTACTAATACTTTCCGCAGTGGCTTGGCTCTTGCTATCGCTGCCACCCTTTGCAATAGACAGCTTAGATCTGACGAATCTGCCTTTGCTGCAGCCAGATATTGCGCCCCAGCAAAGCGGAGTTCTCAATCAACTCTCCCTTTACCGCCATCGTGAATATCGCCTGGAGATCAGAGGATTTATTCCTGCTATCTCCACGTCATCTCCACGGCAACCCATAGGGTAGAATTTGAAGAGCGAAGTGTTTTCATTACCTTGATAATGCTCAGTCCAAGATCATGAGTCCGTGGGAATCCAACTTTCCTGAACAAGATAAATTGCTCAATCTACAGCTTAATTGCTTGGTTCAGAATTATATAGAGGCGATCAAAGTCCTTTATGCAATATTTTTCTTGCGGGTATTCGGCAGTTATGGTGTAATATATACTATAGGGCTTTGGTATTGAAGATTGCGTGCTTGGTAATTATGCCTTATGTCGCCCCCATGTGAGATAAACTATCCGGGAGGATAAAATGGACTATAGTAAACTAACGAACCTGGCCATGAATGACAATGGTTTTATATTTGACCCCGCCTCCGGCTACAGTTACACCAGTAACGAAACCGGGCTGTATATCATGAAGCTTTTGGCTCAAGGCAAAGACAAAGACGCCATCTGTCAGGAATTTATGGAAGAATATGAGGTTGATGAAGACAATTTTAATAGCGATTTTGAGCATTATATGCTGATGCTGGAAGCTTTGGCTCTGGTGGAATACTGATGGGCAAAGAGGCGCAAAACCCCGATCTTTCCTCACTAAAAGCCACCATAGCCGTCACCGGGCTAAAAACTGGCGATAATCCTCAACCTGGAGTAGCAGTAATCCGCAGCATCCGTGCCGCAGGATTCACGGGCAGGATCATCGGTCTGGTTTACGACTCCATGGAATCCGGCATCTATCTGGAAGACCTCGTGGATGAAGTATATCAGATGCCCTATCCCTCCGCTGGTGCAGAAGCATTTCTGGCCCGCATGGAGTATATAGTGGGCAAACGCAAGATCGATGTCATCATCCCCACTCTGGATTCTGAGGTGATTCTGTATATACGCCTGCAGGATGAACTGCAGAAAATGGGCATCAAGAGCTATCTGCCTACGGAAGAATGCTTTTTATTGCGGGATAAGACCCGCCTTGCCACCTATTTCCCACCCCGAGGCATCCTGGTTCCGGATACCATGCTGATCAGCGATGCCAGCCAGCTCTTTAATAGCAGAGAGAATTTCCCCATGATGATCAAAGGCAGCTATTATGAAGCTTACAAAGCCAATAACTACGAAGAGGCTTTGAAGTATTTTTACGAGATTGAAAGCCGTTGGGGACTGCCCATCCTCCTGCAAAAGATGATCTATGGAGACGAGTATAACATTGTGATCGTGGGAGATGGCGAAGGCGGCATCCTGGGCATGGTGCCTCAAAAGAAGCTGGTGATCACAGACAAGGGCAAAGGCTTTGGCGGTGTGGTGATCAAGAACCCAGAACTCAGCGAATTTGCCAGCAAAGTGATCTCGCTGCTAAAATGGCGCGGCCCTTGCGAACTGGAAGTAATGCGCGGCCACGACGGCCTGTATTACCTCATCGAGATCAACCCCCGCTTCCCCGCCTGGGTGAGGCTGGCAGAAGGCTCCGGCCAAAACCAGCCCGCAGCCGTAGTGCTAAAAGCCCTGGGCCATGAGCTGGCAGAATTGCCGGCTTGCAAACCCGGAACTCTCTTCATCCGCCATGCCGAAGACATCATTACAGACATCTCGGTGATGGGCGAAGTATCTGCCAAAAGTGAACTGATAAGAAGGTAATAAATGAAAAAGACATATATAGCGCCGAATATTGAACGCAACTCTGCCGGCAACATGAACAAATACGGAGCCAAAAGTGTGGTGCGCCATCAGGATAACATAGAAGGCGTCTCTATCAGCGGCCTGGTAAAGGATTACGGCTCTCCCCTGATCGTGCTTTCTGAAACCCAGATGCGCAAACGCTATCGCAGACTGTTGGATGTGATGCAGATGCACTATCCCAAGGTGGAATTGGCCTGGAGCTACAAAACCAATTATCTGGGCGCAGTGTGCAGCATCTTTCATCAGGAAGGTGCCCGCGCAGAAGTAGTCTCCAGAATGGAATATGAAATGGCCAGAAGGCTGGGCATAGAAGGTAAAGACATCATCTTCAACGGCCCCGGCAAGAGTCCGGAAGCCCTGCGCCGTGCCATCGAAGAATCTGCCCTGATCCACATCGACCATCTGGATGAGCTGTACCTGATCGAAAAGCTGGCCAAAGAGCTGGACCTGGTGCCCCAGGTGGCCATCCGTGTGAATATGGATACCGGAATCGCTCCCCAATGGAGCCGCTTTGGCTTCAATTATGAAAACGGTGAAGCCTATCGCACCGTGCAGCGCCTGCTTTCCGGTAAAACCATGAAGCTGCGCGGCTTGCACACCCATATCGGCACCTTCATCCTGGATGCGAATCCTTACTATTGGGCTGCCAAAGCCTTGCTGGATCTGGCGCAAAGGATAGAGCAGGATCATGATGTGGTGCTGGATTACATAGACCTGGGCGGCGGTTTTGCCTCTCAAAATACGCTGCATAACCAATATACCCCTGGGGAATTTGCCTCCCCCTCTTTTGATCAATACGCTGCCGCCATCGGCAATGCCTTCAACGAATCCAGCTATGTGAGCAAGAACCTGCCTACCCTGGTTTTGGAGACAGGCAGAGCCTTGGTGGATGAAGCCGGCGCCATCATTTCCAGTGTGCTGGGCAAAAAGAATCTACCCACCGGAGAACGCGCCATCATCCTGGATGCCGGGGTAAATACAGCCATCACCGCTTGGTGGTACAAGCTGAAAGTTACGCCTACACGCAGCTTTCCCGGAGCCTATCAAAACACCATCTTCTACGGCCCGCTGTGCATGAATATAGACGTGATCCGTCCGGCTGTACCCTTTCCCGATCTGCACTTTGGCGATATCGTCTTGATCAGTCCCACAGGTGCCTACAATAACACCCAGTGGATGCAATTCATCGAATACCGCCCCAAAATCCTGCTCATCACCGAAACCGGACAGGTGGAATTGATCCGCGAATCTGAAAGCTTGGAAGACATCATTGGCAGAGAGAGAATCCCGGAGCATCTGAGCAAGATCTGATGAAAGCCGGCAATCTGATTGCTTTTGCCAAAGCTATTCCCAATGCCTATGCCACGATCCTGTTTTCGGACAGCCTGTGGATAGGTTTGGGTTTGATGGCGCTTACCTTTGTATCGCCTATCATAGCTTTGGCAGGAGCTTTTGCCTTGCTCTGTGCGCTGCTGGCCTCGCGCCTGCTGGGCTACGAAGGCTGGGATTCTACGCAAGGCGTGCTGGCTTTCAATAGCCTGCTCGTGGGCCTGGCCATCGGCTATTACTATCCCTATAGCGGCTGGGCTACTCTGAGTCCACACTTTTTCGGACTGTTGGCCATCGCCTCCCTGGTTACGATGTTTCTCTATATAGGCCTGAACTACCTTTGTCAGAGCTGGTTCAAGATGCCCTCCCTCAGCCTGGCTTTTTCCATTGCCGCCTTGTTTTTCTGGTATTATCTGGTGCGCAGCGGGCACTTCAGCGGTCTGAACTTCCAAAAGCCTCTGCTTTTCCAGCATGATCTGCAGCTTAGCTGGTTTTGGCAGGATTACTTTGTCAGTTTGGGCAGCATCATGTTTGTACCGGATCTCGTGGTGGGAATCTTGCTGGCGCTGCTGCTGTTTATGATCACCCGCATCGGTTTCATGCTCTCGCTGATGGGCTGGAGCATCTGCTATCTGCTGATGCAATATACCAGCATGGGTAGCAGTTACGGCATCTTCTTCCCCGGCTTCAACCTCATTTTGATCAGCATGGCCGTGGGCTCGGTATTCCTGATTCCAGGCAAAAGCTCCTACCTGCTGGCCATCTTTGCCACCGTGACGGGTTTCCTTTTGGCTTTTGCCATGTCCGGTAAATTCTACTACACGGACCTGATGACCCCGCGTCCTTCCTTTCTGAATCTGCCCATCTTTGCCCTGCCCATGAATATAGTGGTGATCGGCCTTATCTACTCTTTGAGACTGCGCTTGCAACACCGCTCCCCCATTTTGAATGACTATGGCATCCTGCATCCGGAAAAGGCGCTGGATGCCTATCTTTCCCGCTATCGCCGCTTTGTAAGTGCCGGAGTGCCGCAACTCAATATGCCTGTGACCGGTCAGTGGCTGGTTACCCAAGGGCACAATGGCGAGCACACTCATAAAAAGGACTGGGCCCTGGCCTGGGATTTTGAGATAGAGGATACCCAAGGCAAGAAATACGCAGAGAACCAAGAGAAACTTGCAGATTACTACTGCTATGGCAAAGCGGTCTATGCCGCTGCCGGAGGCTATGTGGCCAAGGTGGTGAATAGCGTGCCGGACAACCCCATTGGCGAAGTAAACACCATGGACAATTGGGGCAATTACATCAGCATAAACCACGGCTACGGCTTCTACACGCTCTATGCTCACCTGAAGGAAGGCTCGGTAAAGCTCGCCGAAGGGGATTACATCAAGATGGGTGAGAAGATCGGGCAGGTTGGCAATTCCGGCAGGTCCTTCGTTCCCCACTTGCACTTTCAGGCCCAGGCTGCCATCGATGCCGGCTCCAGGACCCTGTTCAGCCACATTTTGAACTATAAGGTTATGAATCCAGATGGACCCAATCGCTTCATCACCAGCGGCATCCCTGAAGAGGGAGAACTGGTTTCTGCCCTGGTCCCAGAAAAAGGGCTGGCAAACATCCTGCGACTCAGCTATGGTCAGGAGCAAAGCTTTGAAGTAGAAGATAAGTCCGGCAGCCGCCTGGAACACTGGCAGGTGGATCTGGACCTGATGGGCAATCACAGCATCGTTTCAGATAGCGGCAGCAGCTTGGACTTCTCCATCTATCACGGCATCTTCAACGCCTTGAGCCTGAAAGGCAGAGGCCAAAACGCCCTCACTGCTTTTGCTTTTGCCGCTGGACGCATTCCCTGGATTGAAAACCAAAGCCTGGTCTGGCAGGACGAACCCAGCCTCTCCGTGGTCATGAACCCACTCTGGAAGAACCTCACCCTCTTTTTGATTCCCTTCTTCAGACCCATCCGCGTGCAGAGCAGTTCCCAGCTCAGCGGTGCAGGCTCTGATATCCTGATCGAAAGCAAAACCGAGCTCAGCGTCTTCGGCCTGCGCCTCAAAAGCTATCAGAGCAGCCTGAAGCTGGATCGCAGCCAGGGCATTCGTGAGATTCGCCTCACAAAATCCAAACAGCAAATCCTGAGTGCCACCCACATTGAAATAAAGGAGCAAACCGATGTCTAAATATAGCTTAATTACCCTATTGATCCTGTTTTCCCTACAGTTTCTGCTTGCCACCTCCATCCAGCAATCCTATCTGGCAGAAGCGAATGGCGACTATGCCGGTGCCATCACCCATATGCAAAAGCTGCTCCGGGATGAACCCACGGAAGTCTTTTACAGCATGCGCACCGCTTGGTTATACTACCTTTTGGGCAGCTACCAAGAAGCCCTTAACCTCTATCAGCAAAGCCTCTCCCGCCTGGATCATCTTGACGCCCACCTGGGCATCATCAATTGCCAGCTCGCTTTGGGGCAGTGGGATCAGGCTTTGGCATCTTCCCAAAAGGTTTTGCCGACAAATTCCCAAAATACTATTCTCCTCTCCAAGGCAGCCTATGCAGCCTTCATGAATAAGGCCTATGGCACTGCTGCAGATTACTTTGGCTTCATTGTAGCCAGCTCCCCCTGGGATCTGGAAAACCGGGGCTATTGGGTGAACAACCTCTACCTCAGCGGCAATCTTTCCGAAGCGAAAAAGCAGTACCACATCCTCAAAAAGTACCATCCGGATTCCCAGATCGTCCTTGATCTACAGAAGGCTCTGGATACGCCGTGAAGACCAGCCTCAGCGCTCTGTTCTTACTATGCCTGATCAGCCTGATGGCTCAAAGCGTTGCGCCTGACCTCCAAGCCCTGCGCCTCTGGGTAGCCGAGAATCCGATAGACGGCACTGCAAGGCTGAATCTGGCCTATCAATTGATGCTGATTTCAGAAACCGATGAAGCGCTGAAACACTATGAAACATTGCTCAGGCAGGATCCCCAAAACGCCTCTGCCGCTGAAGGCATCCTGTGGGCCTTGCAGAGTCAGAATCGCTTTCGGGAAAGCATCGCCAGATCAGAGGAACTCCTGCAGAGCTTCCCCGCTCATGCTCCACTATTTAGCTACACGGCTTACGGACTCTCTCAATTGAGCTTACACCTTGCCGCCCGCCAGCATTATGCCAAGGCGGAAGAATTGGCAATCACCGATACCCACAGATACACTGCCAACTCTGGTTTAGCCTGGGAATACCTCATTCTGAAGAACTATCCCGCTGCCAAGTCTGCACTCGCCAAACTCAAGGATAATGCCGATCCCCTGGCGCAAAAGCTAATAGATAAACCCCAAAAACAGATATCGTTAGGAGCAGGTACAAACTATCAGAGCAAGTATTCCGGAAACCTGAGTGCCTCATTGCAAAAAGCTGAATGGAGCCTGAAGCTGAACGCCGAAGAACTGCTGGTGGACGGCTTCCGGTTTCGTGAAAAATACGGCATCGCAGCAGGCTGGCAAAGCCCTCTGGCCTATCTGGAAGCCTCTGCAAGCAGACTCAGTGGCGAGGACGAACGCGTATATCCGGCAACCCTCATCAGTTTGAGCATAAGGCCCATTTTCTACGTCAACAAGCTTCAACTAACCCCCTCGCTATCCGGCTCTTACGGTCACTATGAACTCTTTGATACCCAACAGGCAGATCTCGGTTTGCAAGTTGCCAGTGATATTATTTCCGCCGGCTACAGCTTTTCCAAGCTCTATCAGGATAATGAGTCCCTGCACTCAGATAGTGAGAAGCAGCTTCACAGCTTCAACTTAGGGCTAAGAATTGCCCCGCAAACCTGGCTCAGTGCCTATCTTTACGAGGGTGATCAAGCCTGGTGGACAAATCCCTACGGCGCTATCTATGACGACTTTGATGCCCCCAGCCGCGCCTACGCTCTCTCTTTATCCAGTCCATTGGGCACCAGGATGGGCATCATGCTTTATCACCAAATAGGAGTACAGGATCATGAAACGCAGCAGAGCTCGTTTATTACCCTTTCTTACCATATTTAGCCTGGCTCTGGCGGCATTGTTACTGAGCTCCTGCAATCTGCGCGAGAACCTGCTCTTGCCGCCCAATCTGGACCCCAAAGAATATGTAGTAGCCAGCCATATCCTGGTTTATTCGGACCATCTGATCCCTTCCTCAAATGACAACAGCTACCTCTATCTGCCCAAGACCAGCATTGCCGACAGCCTGATCTGGTATGGGGACATTGTCACCCTCAGCCAGGTACAGAACCTCTTAGAGAGAGATAGCCTGGCAGTGAACAGTGGAAGCTACCCCATTGGCAATAGCTACCGCGTAGAAATCTTGCGGGAAGGCCAGAGCATCGCCATAGAAAACGCAACCGCTTTTGCTAGCCTATACACGGACACCGAGTCCGTATTCATTGAAAGTCCACTTTACCTGCTTACTTTGAGGCAGAGCCTATCTGCCAGCCTGGCGAAACACTATAATTACGGCAAACAGCGCGCCTGCTATGAGCTCGATGGCTCAGGAGATTTTGCCGTGGTGCAGAAAAGCGGTGCTATGAAACTGGATATCCCCGCCAACAATAGAGATATTCAGGGCCTGCTTTTCGGCACAGGTATCCACATGCAAATCTTTATACCCGCAGGCTTTACTCAGGATTTGGGAGCTAGCACAATTTCGCTCAACAATCCTCAGCAACCTTTCTCTGACCCTGCCGATTTGCAGGCAGTGCAAGAGCTCTATCCGGATTTTGCCTTGCTCACCACCACTTTGAGCGTTACCACAGAGCGTGAAGGAACCAGTCCCCACACTCCCATCCTCCATTACCAGATGCCAAGCAGAAACAGATTTGAGGCCCGGTGGGTGAAGCTGAGCCCGAAGCAGATCGAGAGCTGGCCCGAAGGTGAGAATACCTGGCTAATGCAAGATGATACCCTGATCAGCTTTATCAATGGGGCCGGAACGTATTTCCTGCTGCAACCGCTGGCTGAACAAAGCACCATTCGGATCAGCCTGGATAGCCCTAATCGCCAGGTCTTTTTGCAGGATATGTGGCTGGATCTGAGAGACGTCAATCTCCCCGGTATCGACCTGGTAATAGACCCCAATCCAGACTACAGCAAGCTTTCACAGGACTACTTTGGTGGCAAACCTTATACCCTCAGTGGCAGCCCTCAGGCCTATAGACTCAGCTTTTTCAAGGGTACAGAACTCTTGGACAGCCTGCCCGGCGAGCAGTGGCTGGAGTTTGGCTTTGCCAGTTCGCTACCAGGACTTGAAAAGGCATGGCTCATGCGAGCCTATCGCAATCCCCAGCAGGATATTCTGAGCTACAAAAGCTACGCTGCTGCCTACGATGCAGAGCACTTCACAAGCTCAAATGGCTATGTTTATACCGGCATCAACTCCTCCGGGCTCTATCTCTTGGGCAATATCAGTGAATCCTCCTCCGCGCTGCATGTCCCTTGCCTGAAAGACAAGCTGATCATGCAGACGCAGAAGACCACCATTTCTTACCAGGATAGCAAGCTGCCTTGCACATCACTCAGGCTGGAATACAACCCCTCTGTCACCAGCAGCCATCCCTGGTTGAACTCTTTGCCTTATGCCTTGAAGCAAAACCAGGCCCTGCTCTTTATCAGCGCTATAGGCTCACGGAGCGATGCCTTGCCGAAGCAGCTCTTTATCGAAACTACCGTAAACCAAGCCCTGAAATCTGTGATCAATTTCTCGCCTCAAGCGGGATACCCCAAGTTTGTGCGCTATAATAAGAGCAATATTCTGGAGCACAATAGCTTCTTGCAGAAAGGTTCCCGGCTCAGCATCTCCCCAGCCTATGCGGGCTACCTCTTTGACGGGAATAATCTGCAAAACCCCTCTGCGACCAGAGACCTGGCTATGTTCCCCAGGATGGTATTTGACGACTATGATCTGGAGCTATATCTGGATTCTTCTGCCACCATGCCACCCAGCACCATGCGCATCTTCCGTTCCGGCAGCCTCAGCGATGCCTACAATGTACTTGGGGGACAGTATCAGCTCAGCTACCTCAGCCCCGCCTACCGCTTTGAACTGCTCAATAATGCCGAGTTTTATAGCAAATTCCAGCCCTATGTCCGCATCAAGCAACCCTCGCGCAGCCAGGACCTGCTATTTTCGGTCTCAGATCAGCAGCACTACCGCATTTACAGCTATCCCCAGGGCGAAACTGCCGATGGCTGGCACTTCCTGAATCGCGATGGTCATTATGCCTTCTCTCTGCCTTATGATGCGGAGTATGCCGTGCTGCGGGATAATGCCCCCCATACTTTGAGTGAACTCACCGTTTCTGCCGGGCAAGACATCCATCTTTCTCTGTACCAAGCGCAAGCAAGCTTTCCTGGAAACTACATCGGCAGCAGCATCCCTTTGGGCGCGAAACTGAGCCTGGAACAGATATCCTCGGTAGCACCAGGAATTAGCTCCCGTGCGGCCTATCGCATTAGCATATTGGGTCCGCAAGAGAACCCCTTGCAGCCAAACTTCTTTAGCCAGATAAACGAGGATTGGCCTTACCTGTATATTCCCATCCCGGATTACACTATTGGAGAGCCCGTGAGAGCTTTCTACCGCAATGCCCAAGGCACAACTCAAGAGCTCACCCGGGTGAGCAGCTTCAGCGATAGCCCAAACGATGAATTCCTCATGATCGGCAATTGCGCCGTCGCCTTCATAGATAACCCCGGAATCTTTTACCTGCAGTAGCTGGCTGTTCCGAGCCCTGGCTGGCCTTGATCGTATCCGTTTATGCTACTGTGTCACGGCCACCGCTTGAGACCGGAAATATCTGTTTGAGGCGCATAATTATCGTGTCCGCTAGAAAAATATGGCGGTAAAGCATGATTTAGCTTGACGAAAAACTGAGCAGGAAAAATAATAACTCAGATTCAGAAATGCAATCTTAAAGCTTATATATAATATGTAAGAGGTAGAGGCCCCAGTGCCGATTCCACAAAATCACAAGCGAGGTTAAGCCGTGAAAGACGCAATCCAAATCCTAAAGCAGATCGATGGAGGCATTGTCTTAGATGCAGCCACCGGCAGAGGTGACTTCATCAATGTCCTCAAGCAATACCTGAAAAGTTATGATCAGATCATTGGCGTGGACTACTCTGAGAAAAGCGTAGATTATGCCCAAAAGCTTTTCCCTGAAAACAACGTAGAAATCTATCGGATGAATCTGGAGAATCTGGATTTTGAAGATGGACACTTTGACACGGTATGCACTGCCTATTCCCTGCATCATTTTGAAAATATAGATAAAGTATTTGCGCAGATGATGCGGGTGCTAAAGCCCGGAGGAATCCTGCTGCTGGCCGAAATGTATGCAGATGGCGCACAGAGTGCACCTCAGATGACCCACGTGCTGATGCATCATTGGGTGGCCAGTGTGGATAGCCTGAGTGGCATATATCACTCTGATACCTTCTCGAAAGATGAGATCGTGGGCTTCGCCAAAAAGCTGAAATTACAGAAAATGAAAGTTATAGATTATTATCCGCAGGTGGATAACCCCAAGAACCCCAAAGCCTGTGCCGACCTCATCAAAAGTTGTGAGGCCACTATCAAGCGTCTGGAACTCATTGGAGACCAGGACGCCCTCATCGAACAGGGAAAATCCCTCATAGAGCGCATTGGCGAAGTCGGTTACGCCAGCGCTTCCAGATTACTAATCAAAGGTTACAAGAAAAAAGGAGATAAATAATGCTCATAGAAGGCGATCTGTTCCAAATGTCACAAAACCAGCTCACCAAGCTGGCTAAAAGTATGTCTATTGCCGGTTACACCCAACTCAAAGGCTCCGAATTGATCTTCAAGATATTTGAATTTCAGGCAGCACAGGAAGGCTTGGCCTTCGTAACAGGCTGCCTTGAGATCATGGACGATGGCTTTGGATTCCTGCGCTTTCCGGGAAATAGCTATCTGCCCGGCCGCGACGACGTGTATGTCTCGCTCACCCAGATCCGGCGCTTTGGTCTGAAAAACGGCCACATGGTTTCCGGACCTGTACGCTCTCCCAAGGAAGGAGAAAAGTATTTTGCCCTGCTGAGGGTAGAAGCCGTAAATTATATGGCTCCCAGCAGCTTGCAGGATATTAGAACTTTCGATGAACTCACCCCATACTATCCTACCGAGCGCATCCATCTGGAATTTGACCAGGAGAATTACAGCACCCGCATCATAGACCTGTTTACCCCCGTGGGCAAAGGGCAGCGCGGACTCATCGTGGCTGCACCCAGAACCGGTAAGACCACCCTCCTGCAGGATATTGCCAATGCGATATTGACCAACCATCCTGAAGTTTATCTCATTGTCCTGCTCGTGGATGAACGTCCCGAAGAAGTGACCGAGATGAAGAAAGTGCTCGTACCCGGAAATAGCGAAGTGATCTCTTCCACCTTTGATGAATCGCCCAAGAATCACAGCAACGTGGCGGAAATCATCCTATCAAAATCCAAACGCATGGTGGAGCTCGGGCAAGATGTGGTAATAGTGCTGGATAGCATCACCCGTCTGGCCAGAGCTTATAACAACATCACTCCCTCCAGTGGCAAAGTGCTCTCCGGTGGTATCGATGCCAACGGTCTGATCAAGCCCAAAAAGTTCTTTGGTTCGGCCCGTAATACCGAAGAGGCCGGCAGCCTCACCATCATCGCCACCGCTTTGATCGATACCGGCTCCAAGATGGACCAGGTGATCTTTGAAGAATTTAAAGGCACCGGCAATATGGAGCTCGTTTTGGACCGCAGTATCTCCGATATGCGCCTCTATCCTGCCATTGATCTGGTGAGATCCGGAACCCGTCGCGAAGAATTGCTGCTTACCAAAAACGAGATCAACCGCATGTATGTCCTGCGCAAATACCTCAAGACCATCAGCCCCATTCAAGGCATAGAGACCCTGCGCAAACGCATGCAACAGACCAAGAGCAACGACGATCTGCTCAACGCAATGAGCAATTGATGGAAATAACGTCCCCAGGCGGAGATCTCGAAAAGATCAAGTACGCCATCTTATATGGTGCGGATGCCGTCTATTGCGGCTACAACCTTTTCGGCCTCAGAGCTGCAGCCAAAAACCTGGATCAGGATGATCTGTGCGAAGCCATTCGCTTTGCCCACGACCATGATGCCATGCTGTATCTCACCCTGAATGCCTATCTCAAAAACGAGGATTATCCCGCTTTGGCGGATTTCCTGATCTGGCTGAAGGATAGCGGAATTGATGCTGTGATCGTGGCAGATCCCGGTGTGTTTGACCTCGTACAAAGCAAAACGAACATCCCCATCCACATCAGCACCCAGACCAACATCTGCTCCATTGCCGCCGCCAAATTCTGGCACGATAAAGGTGCCAAACGCATAGTGCCGGCGCGCGAGCTTAGCTTTCGTGAACTTCTGGAGATCAAAGACGCCCTGCCGGAGCTGGAAATAGAAAGCTTTATCCACGGGGCGATGTGTGTGGCCTACTCCGGACGCTGTCTGCTGAGCGCATATCTGAACAAGCGCAGTGCCAATAGCGGGGCCTGCACCCAGGTCTGCCGTTGGGATTGGGCACTCACCCAAAAGGACCGGCCAGGTCAATACTTCCCCATCCAGGAAGATCAATACGGCAGCTATATCATGAGCTCCAAAGACCTGTGCCTGCTGGACAAAATGCCCCTGCTCAAAGAGGCTGGCATCCATGCCGGCAAGATCGAAGGGCGCATGAAAAGCCTGTATTATGTGGCGCAGATCAGCCGGGTTTACAAAGCCGCGCTGGCTCTGGCTGCAGATGATACCCAGGGCTGGGAATTGCTGGGGCGCGAGCTGCAAAAGGTCTCGCACCGTCCCTATTGGCAAGGTTTTTATGACTTTGATGATACCGATGCGGGCATCGTGAGTCCGGACAAAGGCCCTGCCTACACCTCAGAAAGTCAGTATTGTGGAAAAGTAATTGCACATGAAAACGGAAAAGTGATTTTTGATGCGCTGGCCAAGATCTCTGTGGGAGATACTATAGATATTATCTTCCCTGATTTAGCCCGCGATCTCAGCCTGAAGGTAGAACAGATTTATGATGATGAAAACAATGCAGTTACAGATACCCGGCCCAATTTCCGTTACGGCATTTTGGCACCTGTTCTGGATACAGAAGGAGCGTTGATCCGCAAATGCGAAAGCTCTTTATAATCCTGATCTTATTCGGCTCAATGGGCCTGTTTGCACAGGTCGGCAAAGACTTTAGTGATCTGGAAAAGCTGTATCAATCCGGGCAATTGAGCCAGGTAAAAAGCAGCCTTTCCACCCTCAAACCCAGACGCGATGAGGAGAAAGCCCTCGTGGGCTATTATTCCGCTCTGTGCCAGAAGACGAAGACAGAGGTCCTGGCAGGGCTTGTAACTGTGGCCGATAGCTATCCCAAGACCAGCTATGGTCAGCTCGCTATGCTGGAAGCGGCCAAGATCCACATACTCGAGCGGGAAATCCCCCGGGCGCAAGCGCTGCTGCGGGGTATCAGTTCGGCAGATATCATCGAACGTTTTTACTGGCTGGCAGTTACCTACTATTGGCAGGAAGATTACTCTGCGGCTATAGCCAATGCCGAAAACTACCTCAGGTTCAACCCCACAGATTCCCTGGCAGAATCTGCCCTGCATCTGGTGGCGGATTCCTATATCGCCCAGAAAAAGTATCAAAGTGCCAGCTCGAGCCTGAACAAGATCAAAAAGCTGCCCGAGCCAGACCTGCAATATTATTACTACCGTCTGGGCTATGCTCAGGAGCTGATGGGAGATTACGTACAGGCCACAAAAGCCTATCGCGCCGGTTATGAACTGGATAAATACTCACAGGCAGCCTTCAATATCGAAGAGCGTATCTTTGCCCTGCGCAGCCGCGCTCCTGCCCTGGACATCAGTTTCCTGTATCCTTATACCCCGCTGGAGCTTGACCTGGGCATTAGTCTCAGCGACAGCATCACGGTAGCAGCTCCGGGACTGCCACAGCCTCCTGCTTTAGATGCTGGCCCCAAGGTGGCAATGCCCGCAATCACCGATTCTATGCCCATTAAAATCTTGCTCAAGCCCATCAGTGGCCTCTATCTGCAAGCCGGCAGATTTTCCGTGGAATCAAACGCTGAGCGCCTGGTGAAGAACATCCGCAGCATGACGATTCCTTGCACATATTACGAAGAAGCAAAGCCGGGAGGCAAAAGCTGGGTAGTGCTAGCCGGCCCCTTTGAGAATCAAAAACAGATGAACGCCGCCAAGACCATGCTTTCCCAAAGCCAGATCACCAGCTTTATCGTGCAACACTGATGGATAAAGGCAAGATCACTCCCATGCTGCGGCAGTATCTGGATGTGAAAGAAGCCCATCCGGATAAGATTGTCCTCTTTCGCATGGGGGATTTTTACGAGACTTTCTTTGAGGATGCGATAGTGGTCTCCAAGATCCTGAATATCACCCTCACCTCGCGAAACCGCAACGAAGACAATCCCGTGCCTCTGGCCGGTTTTCCCTATCATGCTCTGGATAACTATCTGGATCGCCTGATCAAAAGCGGTAACAAAGTGGCCATTTGCGAACAGACCGAAGACCCCAAAAAGGCTGTGGGTCTGGTTTCGCGCGCGGTTACCGAGATCATCACCCCCGGGGCGGTATTGGATCAAAACCTGCTGGAGGGCTCCGCTAACGTATTTTTGTGCACCTTGTATCGGGCAGACAATCTGAAGAACTGCGGCCTGGCCCATCTGGATCTCTCCACCGGCGAATTTTCCTTTACCGAATTGCCCGAAAGCGAGCTGGCCAATGAACTCCAGCGCCTGCGCCCTGCCGAGATTTTGGTGGATAGCTCTGCCAATGAAGCCTTTGTGAAAGGGCTGAAGCTGGATTTTGAACCGACTATCAGCATTTATGACAACTGGCAATTTCAGCCTGCCGAAGCCAAGGCCCTGCTCAAAAAACACTTTGGCGTGACCACTCTGGAGCCCTTTGGCGCTCACAACAGACCTGCCGGAGCCACTGCCGCCGGAGCCACGCTCTCCTATGTGATGAGCCTGTATGCCTCTCCCATGACCCACATCAGCAGCCTGCGCTACTACTCACTTTCCCAATATATGCAGCTCGATGAGATCAGCCGGCGCAATCTGGAACTCACCCGCAGCATTCGCTATGGATCAAAACACGGCAGCCTGCTCAATGTGATCGATCAGACCCAGACCCCGATGGGTGGACGCCTGCTCTATCAATGGCTGCTGCATCCTTTGATCAATCTCACTGAAATCCTGGAGCGCCAGGCAGTGATCAACAGCTTTATTGCGCAAACCGCCTATCTGAAGGATGTCCGCGCTGCCCTCAAGGAGATTGGCGATATCTCTCGCCTCGTATCCCGCTTGGGGGCCCTGCGCATCAATCCCCGCGAGCTTTTGGCCCTGGAGAGCTATCTGCTCACCGCCAAGGATATCAAATCCAGACTCCAGGTTTTCGCAGAACCACTATTTGAGGACTGGATTGCTGCGCTGGATACCTTTGACGATATCAGCGCTCTGATCGCGAATTCCATCCGTGAAAAGCCGCCCATCACCATCACCGATGGCGGCATCTTCCAAGACGGCTATCAGGATGATCTGGATGAACTGCTGGAGCTGATCCGGGATGGCAAAAGCTGGATCGCCCGCCTGGAAGAAGACGAACGCCAAAAGACCGGCATCTCCTCTCTGAAGGTAGGCTACAACCGTGTCTTTGGTTACTATATAGAAGTCACCGCTGCACACAAGAGCAAGGTGCCGGATTATTATATCGAAAAGCAGACTTTGGTAAATTCTCAGCGCTATATCTCGCCCCGGCTCAAAGAATTTGAAGCCAAAGTGCTTTCCAGCGAAGAAAAGATCAAGAGCCTGGAATATGAGCTCTATAAGGAGCTCCGGGCCAGTCTGGCCACCCATCTCCCCCGCCTGCAAAAGCTCAGTGACATCATCGCCGAAATCGATGTCTTTTCTGCCCTCGCCTTTTTGGCCTGGCAAAATCACTACTCGGTCCCCGAATTTACCGAAAGCCGCGATCTGTATATCGAAGCAGGCCGCCATCCTGTGATCGAAAAGCTGATGCCAGAGGCAGAATTTATCCCCAACGACACCCTTTTGGACTATCCCGAGACCTGTATAGCCTTGATTACCGGCCCCAATATGGCGGGTAAATCCACCTACCTCAGACAGGTGGGGCTGCTGGCCATTATGGCGCAGATGGGCTCTTGGGTGCCCGCCAAAAAGATGCGCCTGCCCATCTTTGACCGCGTCTTTACCAGAGTGGGCGCTTCCGACAATCTGGCTCAGGGCCAGAGCACCTTTTTGGTAGAGATGATCGAAACCGCCAATATCCTCAATTCCGCCACGGCAAATTCTCTGATCCTCTTGGATGAAATCGGCCGCGGCACCTCCACTTTTGATGGGCTCAGCCTGGCCTGGGCCATCATCGAACAGATTCAGCGCAAGCTGAAGGCACTCACCCTCTTTGCCACACACTATCACGAGCTCACCGAGCTGGAAAACATCTACCCGCAGATCAAAAATTACAATGTGGCTGTGAAGCTATACAACGATCAGATGATCTTCATCCGCAAGATCGAACGCGGAGGTGCAGACCAGAGCTATGGCATCCAGGTGGCGCGTCTGGCAGGGATTCCGAATCAGGTAATCCGCCGCGCTCAGGAGATCCTGAAAAACCTGGAAGAGCATGAGATCAGCCCGCAGGGACTCACGGCAAACCTGCGCAAGAAGCTCGCTTCCACCACGCCGCAATTGGAAATCTTTGAAGTGATGTACGACAAAGCCAGTGAAAATGAGGGTATAATGAATAAAATCAAAGACATAGACTTGGATAATACCAGCCCTACCCAGGCCTGGACCTATCTTTCTGAACTGCAAAAAGAACTTTTGGGAGAATCATGAAACGCATTCTTTTTCTTATCGCAATCAGCCTCATCCTGATGTCCTGCTCTGGCCCTCAAGGCGAAAGCGCCGGCATCATCAATGGGACACGCATCCTCTATCCGGACTTTGTAGGCTCCTATCAAGGACACACTGCCAATTTCCAGGGTAGCATGGGACGAGCTCCAAATTCCGATGAAAAAAACAAACTCTTCGCTGAAACCTGGGAAGACATCACCAAGCACATGATCCTGAAAGAGCAGTTTCAGCGCCGCAATATCAAGGTAGCTCCGCAGGAAGTGATTGACAGCTTGATCGTTACCATTCCTCCCTATCTGATGGATAATCCCGCTTTGATGAGCGCTGGTGTATTTGACCATGATCTTTACTATCAATCGGTGCGTTACGACAGCCCCGTGAATATGAGCCCGGTGCGCCGTAACTACTACGAGTATTATATCCCCATCCAAAAGCTGAAACAAAGGCTGATCGCGGAAGAGCTGGGTAAATCCAAACTCGCCAAAGAGCTATCTGAGATAGTGGTCAGCAAGGCGGATTTTGATCTCCTGGTCTTTGATCCGGCTCAGATGAATCCTATAATCAGCGATGCAGAAGTGAAAACCTATTACCAAAAGAACCTCGAACGCTTTGCCCTTAAGCCCATATACGGCGTGAGCTACCTCAGTTTGCCGGTAAATCCTGCCGAGGCCGATCGTGAATATACCATCGCCATCACGGATAGCATTTACTATGAACTCGGCCAGGGTAAGTCCTTTGAAACCATAATTTCGGAGCGTCAAGAGTACTTGCCCGATCTCAGGATCGCCAATCCCGGTTTTGTGCGGGTGGAAAATATGGAGCCAGACTTGCTGGATGTATTGGATTATCTTGCGGACAATGGCTACAGCAAGCCCACTGCCGTAGGACGCGGATTCGCCATCTATCAGAAGCTGCAACGCACAAAATCCATGATCAGCTACCGCGCTTTACAGATTCCGCCCACCCTCGTTCCGGCTACCATAAACGCACAATACAGCCAGGCGGAAGGCGCCCTGAATCTGGCCCGAGAGATCGGAATGGCGGCCGCTGCCAATGAACTGGATCTGCCCGTGGAAACTCACACTAATCTTACTACCAGCGATCTCTGGCACAAAGATCTGGCGATCCTCGAACAGGTGAATGCCCAGCTCATGACCCATAAAAAGAACGACTTTTTAAAGCCCCTGTATTCCACCCTCACCGGAAGCTGGCTGGTGCTGCAACTCACTGAAAACCAGGTGAATCGGGTGAGCCCCCTTTCCGAGATGAGACAGATCATCATCCCAGAACTTACGGAGAGCCGCAGACTGATTTTGGCAGAGCAGAAAGCCCATGAATGGCTAAGCCAGAATCCCAGCCTCAAGACCAGCAGCGATAGTGGTCAATACCTGCTCAAACAGTACAGAAAGGGCAGCATCCACAGCGAATATGCCGGCCAAAGCCTCGACCTGGCCTACCTGCAGGCCCTGCAGCGCCATTTGAATAAAGCAAAGCCGCAGCCTACCAGCCTGGGCGATTATCAGATCATCATCATTCCCAGAACTTACTATCCTGATAAACGCGCAAAAGCCGATCCTGATCTGTTAAAAGACCTGTATATCCGCCAGCTTGACCCGGATTGGTTCAATCTGTGGCTGAGTGAACGCGTGAAAAAAGCCAAAGTCCAGATCTTTGTAAATCCATGAACGACGAATACTTTATGAGCATTGCGCTGGCCGAAGCCAAAGCAGCCGCTGCCGCAGACGAAATCCCGGTGGGCGCTTGTCTGGTGCGAGAGGGCCAGGTAATCCTGAAGGAACACAACCGCACCCGCGCCCAGCAAAATCCCCTGGCTCACTGCGAGAAACTGATCCTGGATGAGGCTCAAAAACTGGGACTCAAATATCTGCAGGATTGCACCCTATATGTCACCCTGGAGCCCTGCCTCATGTGCAGCGGGATGATCATCCACAGCAGAGTGGGCAGAGTGGTCTATGGCGCTCCAGATCTCAAAACCGGCGCTTGTGGCTCGGTATATCAGACTTTATTAGACAAAAGTTTCAATCACCATCCAGAGCTTGCCTGGGGCGTTCTTGCCCAGGATTGCGCTTTGGTCTTGACAGATTTCTTCCAGAATAAACGTTGAATTCCTAAGCGGAGAGTTGCCGGAGCGGTTGATCGGGGCGGTCTCGAAAACCGTTGTGCCCTTGCGGGTACCCAGGGTTCGAATCCCTGACTCTCCGCCATTATTGATACTTTGGCTCATGTAAACGGCATTTCAGCTCGCAAATCCCAAAAACCCATACCCTAAAAAGTGCTGTAGGCATTATCTTGAGATAGCACCCCAACAACCACATACCCTAAAAAGTGCTGTAGGCTCGATGTTTCAGATAGAAACCGGCGTAACGTCAACAGCCTGAGTCCTGTAGGAACGAGATATTAGCCAATAACAGGAGAAATATATACCAAATACAAGATGAATTATGACACGCAGTATGTGTTTCATGGATTCTTGTTTCATGGATTCTACCTGATATATCGTCCCTTTCTTAGGCTGTTGCCTGGTCGTTATATCCATCTATAATACCGTCCCTTTCTTAGAATGTACACTTAGCATTGGTAAACTTGCATTTTGCCCGCTTCTTTCTCATTTTGGAATCTTGATCACACCTTTATCTACCCTTAATCAAGCGTTAATAATTAACGCTTGATTAAGGGTAGATAAAGGTGTGATCGGTGCTCTCAAGAGAGAAGAAAAGGATCAAGATGAGGATCAAGATGAGGATTTTGCAAAAAGCGTAGCAAAGTGGCGGGTCAGAGTGTAGCAGAGGACGACACCTTCAATAAAGATTCCCCCCATTATAGCCTGTGGTATATTGGATCACAGCACTACGGATGCCTGGCCTTCAAAGGCCAGGAAAGCGTCTTGATCCAGGTGATAGCATCGTGGCGTGGGGGTTACAAACCCAGCACCTGGAGTCTTTCAAGGAAGATCGCTCAGAGAGACAAATCGGAGATTCTTATATGGCATTTTGAACTCCACACCATGAAAGAAACTAAGATATCTAAGATATCGAGGCCTGCTGTCGATGGCAGTTAAAAGTGCACCAGTTTCGGAAGTTTAGATTGCACCAGTTTGTGTAATAATAAACTTAGCCTTTTGATAGAGATATCAGGAGGTGAAATGAAAGGAGCCGATGTGTACA